>CAMGPO010000163.1 GCA_946060825.1 uncultured Clostridia bacterium
GGGCTGCACCTGCCCGCCGGAATTCCCGGTCTGCGTCTGCGGCAAGAAGCCCCAGATCCGGATCATTACGAGAAAACCCATCACCTCCGGCCCTGCGGAGCTGGAGGAGAATCCCCGCGCCAGAAGCGCGAAGCTCCGCATCGCGGAGAAACTCTGAGAAAGGACGGTATCATCATGGCGGAACGCGGCGTGCTTGGCACAGAAGACAAATACCGCACCCGGCGGTTTGAAATTCACGGTACCGCCGCCTATGACATCCGCCAGAGCACCGTCCGGAATCCCCGCCCTGTGCAGCTGCCGGAGGAGCGGGAGCAGCCTGCGGTTCACGTCCGGAAGGTCCGGGCCAGACTGCACGTCTCTCCCTTTTCCGTCCTCGGCATCGCCGTCACGGTGTTTCTGGCCGTGCTGGTCGTTTTCGGCTATGTGCGCCTGTACGAGGCCTCCACGGAGGTTGCGGACCTGGAGCGGCAGCTCAGTTCGCTGGAACTGGAACGAAGCCGGCTGGAGAGCAAATATGAAAATGAGGTCAGCCTTGCGCAGATCGAGGAACAGGCCGAGGCCCTTGGTATGTCCAAGCCCAAAAGCAGCCAGACGGTCTATCTCAATCTGAGCAGCGCCGACCGTGCGGAGATCACGCCGGCGGAGCATACCAATCTTCTGGTCACTGTCTACAGCGCGATCCGGGACAGCATCCGGGATTTCGTGGAATACCTGTCCTGACCGCCGCCATAGGATAGAGGGAAGGGCGCAGTGCGCCCGGAAACCAATCCATGACGCCGGAGATCGCGAGGAAGACTATGGCAAAGAAGCAACATAAAGCAGGAAAGCCGGGCTCCGGGTTTCCTTTTCCTGAACGGGACCGGTCAAACCGCCCACTGCTCAGCCGCACATTTATCTTACTGGTAGTGTGTGGCATTCTTGTGTTTATTCCCCTGGTTGTGACGCTCTGCAAGCTGATGATCGGCGAGCACGACTATTATGAGAGCCTCGCCATCGAGAGCCAGACCCGGAGCACCCGGGTCACGGCCAGCCGCGGCGCAATCTTCGACCGGAACATGAACATTCTGTCCACCTCGGCCACCGTCGAGACGATCTTCATCGATCCCAACGCGATCAAGGCCAATGACCAGGACGTGGGCCTGATCGCCTCCGGTCTGAGCCGCATCCTCGGCGTAACCGAGGACTTCGTCCGGGAGCAGGCGAAGGACACGAAGATGTACTATAAAATTATCAAAAAGCGGGTGTCGGAGGAGGTCGCCGACGAGGTGCGGGACTTCATCAATGAGAACAGCCTCAAGGGCATCTATCTCGAGCCGGATTCCCAGCGCTATTATCCCTACAGCTCCCTGGCGGCCCAGGTGCTGGGCTTTGTCAATGCCGACAACGTCGGCGCCGAGGGCCTCGAGGCATACTACAACTCCGTCCTCGAGGGGACGGCGGGGGAGATTATCCGCACCAAGGGCGCCGGCAACTCGGAGATGCTCTATTCCTACGAGAAGTTCTACGACGCCACCGACGGCAACAGCCTTGCCCTGACCATCGACTCCACGGTCCAGTATTATCTGGAAAAGAATATGCAGGCGGCCATTGAGAAGTACGACATCCAGAAGGGCGCCTTCGGCATCGTCATGAACGTCAACACCGGCGAAATTGTCGCCATGGCCACGTTGGGCAGCTATGACCCCAACAACTATCTGGAGGTCTATGACACAACGGAACTGGCGGAGCTGGAAGCCCTGAAAGCGGAGCGGGACGCCTGTGCCGAGGGCTCCGCGGATTACGAAGCGGCCAACGCTGCCTATACGGATGCCCTGACGGCGGCCCGGCAGAGCCAGTGGCGGAACCGCTGCACCTCCGACGGCTATGAGCCCGGCTCCACCTTCAAGACCATCACCCTGGCCTCGGCCCTGGAAGAGGGAACCACGACGCTCAGCAGCAGCTTTTACTGCGGCGGCACCGCCCAGGTCAAGGGCCGCGACAAGCCCCTGAACTGCTGGAAGGCCGGCGGCCACGGGGCCGAAACGACGGCCCAGGCATTGCAGAACTCCTGCAACATCGCCTTCGCCGAGATCGGCATTGGTCTCGGCGGCGAGAAATTTTATGAGTACGTCAAAAATTTCGGCCTGATGGAAAAGACGGGCATCGACCTCTACGGCGAGGGCGCGGGCTTCTTCTTCAGCAAGGACCTGCTGACCGACGAGGACAGCTATGCCTCCCTGACCTCCGGCGCCTTCGGCCAGACCTTCAAGGTCACGCCCCTGCAACTCGTCCGGGCCATCTCCGCCGTGGTCAATGGCGGCTATGTCCTCCAGCCCTACCTCGTCAGCGAGGTGCTGGACAGCGACGGAAACCTCATTTCCCGGAACAGCACCACGGTGCTGCGGCAGGCCATCAGCGAGGAGACCTCCAGGACCATGTGTGAGCTGATGGAGAGCGTTGTCGCGGAGGGTACAGCGAAAAACGCCCAGCTTCCCGGCTACCGCATCGGCGGCAAGACCGGCACCTCCGAGAAGATGGATGAGTTCGATGAGAACGGAAATCCGGTCAAAGACCGAATTGTTTCCTTCGTAGGGGTTGCGCCGATCGACAATCCGCAGTATATTGTATTAGTTGCGCTGGATACGCCGTCCACGGCCTCCGGCATTTACATCTCAGGCGGCCAGATGGCCGCCCCCACGGTCCGCGACGTTCTCGCGGACATCCTGCCCTATCTGGGCATCGAGCCGGACTACTCCGACGCCGAGATCGGCAGCATCAATGTCGAGGTGCCGGATGTGCGCGGCCTCAGCGAGACGGCGGCTGCGGCGGCCCTCTCGGAAAAGAGCCTTGGTTATGAGGTGCGCGGCAGCGGAGCGGTGGTCACGGATCAGATCCCCGACGGCGGCGCCGAGATCCCCGGCGCATCCAAAATCATTCTCTACATGGGCGAGGAGAAGCCTACGAACCTGGTAATGGTGCCGGATCTGACGAACTACCGGGTCACCGACGCTGACGACTACTTGCGTACCCTGGGCCTGTATCTGCAGACCAAGGGCGCGGCCAAGACCGAATCCGGCGACGTGGTCATCACCGACCAGGAGATCGAGGCCGGCACCGAGGTCGAGCTGGGCACAACCATCACCGTCGAGCTGACGGACCGGACTGCCCAGGACTAAAGAGACAGTAAGGAGCGATGACGATGGTACTTTCCGACCTGCTTTGCGGCATGGAAATACTGGAGGCCACGGCCTCCATGGATCTGGAGATCGGAGGCGTCAGCTACGATTCCCGCAAGACCGCAGAGGGCGACCTCTTTGTGGCCATCACCGGCTATGAGACCGACGGCCACATCTACATCCCCAAGGCGGCAGCCCGGGGCGCCGCCGCCGTCCTCTGCGAACGACGGCCCGAGACGGAGATTCCCTATGTCCGCGTGGCCTCTACCCGGCAGGCGCTGGCGGTGGTCGGAGCCAACTGGTTCGGCCACCCGGCGGATTCCATGACCATGATCGGTGTAACCGGTACCAACGGCAAGACCTCCACTACCGTCATTCTCAAGGATGTCCTCGAGCGGACAGCCGGCGCAAAGGTCGGTCTGGTCGGTACCATCCAGAATATGATCGGCGACGAAGTGATTCCCACAGAGCGTACAACGCCGGAGAGCTTCGAACTGCAAAAGTTGTTCGCGCAGATGCGGGACGCCGGCTGCACCCATGTGGTCATGGAGGTCTCTTCCCATGCCCTGGCCCTCAGCCGCGTGGACTGCGTCCGCTTTCAGGTCGCCGCCTTCACGAATCTGACGGAGGACCACCTGGACTTCCACAAGACCATGGAAGAATATGCCAGGGCCAAGGCCATCCTCTTCCGGCGCTGCGATACCGGCGTGTTCAACATCGACGACCCCTGGGCCGGGACGATGATGGAGGGAAGCGGCTGCCGTGCCGTCACCACCTCGGAGCGGCAGGCGGCCGGCTTCCGGGCGGAGAACATCGCCCTCCATTCCGACAGCATTGAGATGGACGTAGCCCACGGCGGCGAGACCGTCCACGTCCGTATGGGTGTGCCGGGCCGCTTCACGGTCTCCAACGCCCTCACGGTCATCGGCATCGCCGTCAGTCTGGGCGTTCCTCTCGGACAGGTCGCGGAAGCCCTGCGCACCACGAAGGGGGTCCGGGGCCGCATCGAGGTCGTGCCCACGCCGGGGCAGGATTTCACCGTACTCATCGAC
>CAMGPO010000164.1 GCA_946060825.1 uncultured Clostridia bacterium
CATAGTAGGCGCTGGCGATATGGGGAAATTTCGTCGCCACCCGCAGGGTGGTCTCCCGGTTGTCCCGGAAGTCCTTCGGGGCAGCCACGGCCATGCGGCACTTGCCCACATGGAGGTCCAGCAGCTCATAGACCTCGGGGCGGTACTCGAGCAGGATGTCCTTTCCGGCCACGCCGAGGTCGGCCGCGCCCCGCTCCACATAGATCGCTACGTCCGAGGGTTTGACCCAGAAGTAGCGAACGCCCGCCGCCTCATTCTCAAAGACAAGTCGCCGGCCTAGGTCCTGAAGCGCCGGGCAGTCAAAGCCGGCCGCCGCGAACATGGCGTAGACCCGGTCGCCCAGTCGGCCCTTCGGCAGGGCGATGTCAATCATTTCCTGCAATGCGCTCCACTCCCTTCCCATTGAGCTTCAAGAGCTGCCGGTACCGCAGGTTTTCCGGCACCGTCCGCTCCGCCAAAACACTGCCGCCGGCCGCCGTCAGCAGCCGGACGGCCCCAGCCACATCGCCGGGCGCCGCGTCGGCGTCGTAGAGCAGCAGAGTGTCCACGTCGTAGGGCTTCTCCGTCTGGCCGTAGCGCTCGAGCTGGTCGAGATAGACGGCGAAGCCGATACCGCCGCCCTGTTTCCCCATCTTCCGCATCAGGTTGTCATAGACGCCGCCGGAGAGGACGCTGCCGGGCAGGCCCTCGACGAAGCCCTGGAAGGTGATGCCGCTGTAATATGCCATATCGCTGACGATGGAGAAGTCGAGGAACACACCGCCGCAGCCGGCCTGTTTCAGTGCATCGCCGACCACCCGCAGCTCCCCGAGGGCCGTCTCCTCCTCCGGGCAGAGCTGGGTCAGACGGGCAATCCCTTCCTCCAGCGGAGCGTGGATGCGGCAGAGGGCCTCCAGCGTGGCCGCCGTCTCTGCCGCGACGCCGGCTTCCCGGCAGATCGCCGTAATTTCATGGCTGTTCTTTTGGCGCATACAACGCAGGAGGCTGCGCTGCACCTCCGCCGGGATACTGCCCCCCTCCATGACGCCGGAGAGAATGCCCATGTGGCTCAGGTCCAGCGACCAGCGCGGAGCTATTGTCCGGAGACTAAGCGCCGCCAGCAGCACCGTCTCGCAGACATCGTAGAGGCCCACGTCACCCAGGCACTCAAGGCCGGTCTGCATGATCTCCCGGAAGGTACCGGAACCCTTGGAGACGCGGTAAACATTCTCCTGATAATAGACCTTCTGCACATAGCCGCTGTACTCGCGGCTGTTTTTGATAATGGACAGGGTCACGTCCGGCTTCAGGGCCATCAGCTTCCCATCGGTGTCCGTAAAGGTGATGACGTGGTCAGAAATCAGGAAATCCTTGTTTCTTGCGTAAAAGTCATAGGCTTCAAATTTGCTCATTTTGTAGCGCAGGTAACCATAGGTCTGGTATAGAGACCGGAGCTGCACCGCCGTCTGCTCGTCCCGTTTGAGGACGCCGCACTGTTCCATCTGTGTTCACCCCAAAGATTGGATTGTATCGATATGATAGCGCGTTATCACACTAAAGTCAACCCCTGCAAATTGCCGAATTCTCTCCTTCTTTCGCGCCAGTCTCCTGCAAAATAACCAAAGGCCGCCGTCCGGGAGACAGCGGCCCTTCGTGTTCAGTTCAGTGGAGCGTCCAGGCGGACGATGCGGCCTCCCAGCAGGGCGGCGACGGTCTCGTCATGGGTGGCGCAGAGGATGGTTTTCCCCGCGCAATGGCGGCGGACATAGGAGGCGGTCTGACGGAGTGTCGCCCCGTCCAGACCACGGAAGGCCTCGTCCAGCAGCAGTAGATCGCCGCCGTAGAGCACCGCCCGGGCGACAGCAACACGGCGCTTCATGCCGCCGCTCAGGGTTTCCGCCGGGCAGTCCGCCTCGGCGATGAGGCCCAGTTCCTCCAAGTGCGCGCGGATTTCACCCTCCGGGCGGTTTGCGGCCAGACGGATATTCCAGACCGGGGAGAATTCCCCGCAGAGACGGTCCTCCTGGAACACCATGGCGATCCGCTCCGGCACGCCGGTAATTGTTCCGGCGTCCGGCCTCCGCAGACCGGCGGCCAGATGCAGCAGCGTTGTCTTGCCGCAGCCGGATTTTCCCATCAGGATCACGGTCTCTCCCGGCTCAGCAGTCAGATCGAAGTCCCGGAACACCCGCTTTTCGCCGTAGGCTTTGCAGACGCCGCAAAATTCCAATGGTCTCACAGCCGGCTCCACCTCCTGCACAAATGATCGGTCAGCACCGCCGTCAGCCGTTCCAGCACCGCGCTGCAGAGGACGATCAGCACCGTCCAGGCCAGAAGGTCGGCCATCTGAAAGTAGACCTTGGCCGCATAGAGCTGTTCGCCGATGGAGCCGGAGACGACACCGATGACCTCCGCCGCCACGCCGGCCTTCCAGCAGAGGCCCATAGCCATGCCGCAGCCGGACCGAAGATAGGGTCGCAGCCGGGGCAGGTAGAGACAGCGCAGCCGCCGCGTCCAGGGAATGTGGAACAACTCCGCCATCTCCAGCAGCTCCGGATCAGCGGCCCGAAGGCCTGCCAGCAGATTCCCATAGAGGATTGGAAAGGCCATCAGGAAAGCGATCAACGGCACAAGCCGACCTGCGGAGCACCAGATCAGAATCAGGATGATGACCGACGCCACGGGCACCGACTTCATCGCCGCGACGTAGGGCCAGAGCAGCGTCTCGATGGCCGGGAACCGCAGGGCCAGCGCTGCCGCCAGGCCACCCAACAGCAGGCCCGACAGGAAACCGGCGAGGATCCGCACCGTGGTCCGCAGGACCACGGCCCAGGTCGTTCCCTCCAGACAGAGGCGGCCCAGCCGCAGCAGCACCCGATGGGGCGCCGGCAGCAGAACCGGGAGATTCACCGCCATTGCCGCGAGCTGCCAAAGACCCAGGGCCAGCAGCACCGCCAGAATGCGGCCGGCGGCCTTACGGCGCTTCATAGTAGAAATCATCGCCGGGCATTGCGCCGCCGATGGAGGAGGGATTCTGGTCAAAGAGCACCTGATAGTAGCCCGACGCCGCTGTCTTCATCTCTTCACCGGTGATACAGACCACATGGCAGGACGGGATGGCCTGTTCGGCCACGGCGGCCTTGACGATGTCATACTGCTCCACCAGGGCCGCACCCTCGGCCACGTTTTCATTGAGATAGTCCACGGAGGCCGCGTACTCCTTCAGAAACACCGCAATCGCCTCGGGATGGGCCTCGGCAAACTCCCGGCGAACCAGCAGTCCGGCGGTCAGCAGGCGGCTGCCGTTTTCCAGTTTATCCCACTCCTCCGTCAGATCCATGGCGACCCGCAGCGCCGGGAGGTGGGCCATGGCCGCCGTCACAAAGGGCTGGGGCAGCATGGCGACGCCATAGTCGAGGGCAGCCAACTGAGCGACGACCTCCGACGGCTCGCTCTTCCACTCCAGCGTGATATCCGTGTCCGGATCCAGACCATACTGGGCCAGCAGATAGCGCAGGGCATATTCCGGCGTGGTGCCCTTGCCGGTGGCGTAGATAGTCTGCCCCCGCAGATCTTCCCAGGAACCGATTTCCTCGCCGCCGTTTTCCACGATGGAGAGAACGCCCAGCGTGTTGATGGCCAGGAGCTGCACCGCCCCGTCGGAGTTGGCCGAGAGAATGGCGCAGAGGTTCAACGGCGCTGCCAGAACGTCCAGCTCGCCCTTGAGCAGCTTCGGCGTCAGTTCGTCGGCAGCCGCCGCCATCTCAAATTCATAGGCGTTCTCTGTCTCTCCCTGCTCCGCGTCGCTCAGTAGTTTGACCATGCCCATACTGGTCGGGCCTTTCAGGCCGCCCAGGCGCACCGTCACCGGTTCCGCCGGCTTTGCGGCACAGCCGCAGAGCGCCGACAGAAGAAGAAGGATCGCCAAAATCCATATAAGTCCACGTTTCATCTCATTCTCGCTCCATTTCCAGGGTAATCTGCGGCATACCGCCGCAACCGTACTTATCATACCCGATTTTGGAAAAAGGTCAAGAAAAAAGACCGGCGCTGCAGCGCCGGTCTTTTCCGTCGGGGTCAGTCGACCATGGAGGCAATCCATTTACCGCCCATGGTGCACATGGTGATCCGCATATCGGAGAAGCTGTGGTCAGAATCCAGCAGGTCATACTTCTGAACCGCCGTGGTCTCGTGGGCCTTCAGTCG
>CAMGPO010000165.1 GCA_946060825.1 uncultured Clostridia bacterium
TCCGTCGCGGGCGGAATGGCGGGCACCGCTCCAGAATTCACTTACACGATGTATTGCAGTTTTCCAACTTCTTCGCCGTTTTCCAGGAAGATCCGCGGCACCCGCTTATTGATATCGCAGGTGACTTCATAGGTGATTGTTTCCAACTTTTCGGCCATATCCTCGCAGCGGCAGATCTCGTCGCCGTCCCGGCCGAGGATTGTCACCGTGTCGCCCACCTGGGCCTCGGGGATGTCGGTGACGTCGATCATGCACATATCCATGCAGATGCGACCCACTTGCCGCACCCGCTTGCCGCGGAGCAGGAACTCCACCTGGTTGGTCAGGCGGCGGCTCAGGCCATCGGCGTAGCCGATGGGAATGACGGCGATGCGGCGCTTCGACGGCGTCGTCCACAGGCGGCCGTAGCTGACGGTGATACCCTCGTCAAAGTCCTTGATCTGGGAGATCGTCGTCCGCCAGGACAGCAACGGGCGGAGATCCATGTCGCCTTCCATGCAGGGATCCGGAGCAAAGCCGTAGGTCGCAATGCCGGGCCGGACCATATCCATGGCGTATTCGGGGTGTAGAATCGTGGCTGCGGAGTTGCAGCAGTGGCGGATTTCCGGCTCGATGCCGTGCTGAGCCATCTCCTCCAGCATGGCGGTGAAGCGGCCATACTGCACCCGCGTAAAGTCCTGGCACTCCTCCTTGTGAGAGTCGGCCACGCAGAAGTGCTGGAACACGCCCTCGATGTACAGATTGGGCATCTTCGAAATTTCCACCAGCTCGTCGATGGTCTCGGGCCGGTTGTAGGCGAAGAAGCCCAGACGGGACATACCGGTGTCCAGCTTCAGGTGAATCTTGAGCTGCTTGCCGGTTCCCTCCAGACGGGCGTTTAGCTGGCGGGCGTAATCGATGGCGTTGACCTCCTGACGGATGCCGTTGTCCGCCTCATACTCCGCGAACTGGGGCGGTGTGTAGCCCAGCAGCAGGATCGGCAGATGGACGCCGCCCTTGCGAAGCTGCTCCGCCTCCTCCAGGTTGGAAACGGCGAGAAATTCAGCGCCCAGCTTTTCCAGATGCCTGGAGACGGTCACAGCGCCGTGGCCGTAAGCGTCGGCCTTGACCACACCCAGGAAGCGGGTCGTGGCAGGCACATGGCTCCGAAGCTGATTATAGTTGTACGTCAAATTATCAAGCGAGATTTCAGCCCAGGTTCTTTTCAGAAATTCCATGAAATTACCTCATCTTCGCGAATCCTTTTGACGGAATGCTCTGATAAAATCAGTTTATCACCGTTCTTTTCCAATTACAAGCCGCCCGAAAAAATTTTGGAGAAGTGGCCAATTTCCGCCATTCCTGCTCAAATCTGGAATTCCCTCTTGACAACCGTGTCTATGCTGGTTATACTGTGTATACTACATATGTACAGTTGGGGTATACACCATGGATCTCATCATCAGCAACGCCAATCCGCAGCCGATCTACGAGCAGCTCTACAGCCAGATCCGCAGCGCCATCCTCTCGGGGGAGCTGCGGGAGGGCGATCTTCTGCCGTCGATCCGTTCTTTGGCCAAGGACCTGCGGATCAGCGTCATCACCACCAAGCGGGCCTACGAGGAGCTGGAACGGGACGGATATCTCTACACCGTCGCGGGCAAGGGCTGCTACGTCGCGCCCAAGGACACGGAACTCGTCCGGGAGCAGCATCTCCGGGAGATTGAGTCCCATATGCGGCAGATCCACGGCCTGGCCACCCCCCTGGGGCTGACCGAGGCGGAGCTGCTGGATATGTACCACGCCGTAACGGAGGAGGAATCGACACCTTGAATGCCATCGAAATTGCCGGACTCAGCAAGCACTATTCCGGCTTTTCTCTGCAAAATCTTGACCTGACCCTGCCCCAGGGCGCCATTCTGGGTCTGGCCGGCGAAAACGGCGCCGGCAAGAGCACGACCATCCGTCTTATTATGAACGTCATGCCCCGGGACGGCGGCACCGTCCGAGTGCTGGGCACCGATAATCAAAGCCCGGAGTTCCGGGCCGTCAAGGAGGACATCGGCGTCGTGCTGGACGAGGCCTTTTTCCCCCTGTCCCTGACGCCCAAAGAGGTGGACCGGGTGCTTCGCAGCGCCTACCGCCGCTGGGACAGCGAAACCTTTTTCGCCTATCTCGACCGCTTCTCCCTGCCGGTCAATAAGGCCTTCCAGACCTTTTCCCGCGGCATGAAGATGAAGCTGGCCATCGCCGCCGCCCTCTCCCACGATCCGAAGCTGCTGATCCTCGACGAGGCCACCAGCGGCCTCGACCCCATGGTGCGGGACGAGATCCTGGACATCTTCAACGAGTTCACCCGGGACGAGAACCACTCCATCCTGATCTCCTCCCACATCATCAGCGACCTCGAAAAGCTCTGCGACTACATCGCTTTCCTCCACCAGGGCCGCCTGGTACTCTGCGAGGAGAAAGATCAGCTCATGGAGGAGTACGCCATCCTGAAGCTCACGGCCCGGGAACTGGAGGCCGTGCCGCCGGAGGCCATCCAGGGCCGCCGGGATAATGCCTACGGGGCAGAGGTGCTGGTGCGGCGGGAGCTGGTCTCGCCGGGCTTCCGGGCCGAGCACGCCACCCTCGAAGATATCATCCTGTTTCTTGCCCGAAAGGAGGGACGGTCATGACCGGACTGCTTCTGAAAGATATCTGCACGCTGAAAAAACAACTCCGGCTCTACTTCCTGATCTGCCTGATCATCGCCGTCGTGGCGGGATGGAACGCGGAGGCCTCCGGTTTCATCAGCGTCTACATTCCGGTGTTCATCTCCGTTCTGCCCGGCACGGCCCTGGCCTATGACGAGCAGTCCAAATGGGACACGATGGCGGCCATGATGCCCTACTCCGTCCGGGAACTGGTGCTGAGCAAGTACATCCTCGGCCTGCTCTGCTTTATCGCTGGCGGCCTCTTGCTCTGCGTGCAGCGTCTTGTGGCCGGAACACTGTTCACCGCCGAAACCGCCTCCGTCTTCTGCACGGCCCTGATTACGGTTCTGCTGCTGCAGGCTCTGACGCTTCCGATGTCCATCCGCTTCGGCGTGGAGAAGGGACGTGTCCTGCTCCTGGCCGTTGTGGCACTGGGCGTTGTCATACTCGTCGGTTTTGAAAAAATCCAGGGCGTCTCGGAGCTTGAGGTGGCTTCCGGCGCGGCCCCCTTCCTGATTCCCCTGCTGGCTGTCGCTCTTCTCTACCTCGTCTCCATCGCGGCGTCCATCCGGTTCTACCGAAAGCGGCACAGCGCATGACAAAAAACTCCCCGTACGGTATACCGTACGGGGAGTTTTTTGCAATTTAGCCGCCGAGGTAGGCCTTCTTGATGGAGTCGCTCTCCATCAGCTCATGGCCGGTACCGGTCAGGGTGATGCGGCCGGACTCAAGCACATAGGCACGGCCCGCGATCTGCAGGGCCATTTCGGCGTTCTGCTCCACCAAAAGGATGGTGGAACCGGCCTCGTGCAGCTCCCTGATGATATCAAAAATCTGCTCAACCAGGATGGGGGCGAGGCCCATGGAGGGCTCGTCCAGCATCAGCAGCTTGGGATGGCTCATCAGGGCGCGGCTCATAGCCAGCATCTGCTGCTCGCCGCCGGATAGGGTACCGGCGATCTGGCTGCGGCGCTCCTTCAGCCGGGGGAACCGGCTGTAGACGTTCTCCAGATCCTCGTCAGTGACACGCTTGTTGATATAGCCACCCATCTCCAGATTTTCCTCGACGGTCATCTGCAGGAAGATCCGGCGGCCCTCCGGCACATGGGCCAGGCCCTTGGGCAGCAGCTTATAGGACTCGATGTGGGAGATGTCCTCCCCCATGAATTCGATCTTGCCGGTCTTGGAGTGGAGGATGCCGGAGATGGTCTTCAGAGTGGTGGACTTGCCGGCGCCGTTGGCACCGATCAGGGCCACAATCTCACCCTCATGGACTTCGAAGGAGACGTCCTTCAGGGCGTGAATTTTGCCGTAGTAGACGTTCAGGTTTTCCGCTTTCAGCATCATTTGTCCTTCGCCCCTTTCTTGCCGAGATAGGCCTCGATGACGGTCGGGTTGGACTTGATGTCGTCGGGCGTGCCCTTGGCGATGATCTTGCCGTAGTTCAGGACGCAGAGGCCATCGCAGATGCCCATGACCAGATTCATGTCGTGCTAGATG
>CAMGPO010000166.1 GCA_946060825.1 uncultured Clostridia bacterium
GATGGCCCTTGCCGGTGCCGCCGATGGCGGGGTTGCAGGGCATATTGCCCACGGCATCGAGGTTGATCGTAAAGATGACGGTACGGAGGCCCATCCGCGCACAGGCCAGGGCGGCCTCGATGCCGGCGTGCCCGGCGCCCACGACGGCCACGTCGCAGGTTCCTGCAAAATAGCGCATGAGGATCCTCCTTTCCCTGATAATCCAGTTTATTATTATACCAAAGATTCCGGGATGAAACAATATTCCAAGCAAAAAAAGCGAAATTCGTCGTTTCCCGTTACAGCGGCTGCTTTTTGATTTTAGCGAATTGCCGGGGGTACTTGGCCGGGGTACTGGCGACTTTTTTGATGATGACAACCCGGTGGACGGCGTCCTCGACCGGATATTCCCAGATGCGCTCCACCCTGCCGCCCAGGGTACGGACAGCGCGCTCCGCCTCCTGCACTTCCTCCGCCGCATCCTGACCCTTCATGGCCAGGAAATAGCCGCCGGGGCGCACCAGGGGCAGGCACAGCTCCGCGAGCAGGTTCAGCCGGGCCACGGCCCGGGAGGTGGCGATATCGTACTGTTCCCGATGGACGGTGGCGTATTCCTCCGCCCGGCCGGAAACGCAGCCTGCATCCACTTCAAGGGCCGGCAGCAGCTCGTCCCGGAGCCAGACTACACGCTTGTTCAGGCTGTCCAGCAGGGTCAGATGGATCGACGGCTCCGCGATTTTCAGCGGCAGACCCGGGAAGCCGGCCCCGCAGCCCACGTCGATGACGGACTTCTCCCGAAAGTCCGTGACGTTCAGCAGGGCCATGCAGTCGAGAAAATGGAGGGTGGCGACCTTGTCCGGTTCCCGGATGGCCGTCAGGTTCATAACCTGGTTCTTCTCCAGCAGCAATTCGCAGTAACGGCAGAACTGGTCGGCCTGCCGGTCGGAAAGCTGCAGATTCAGGGCCGGAAGCCCGGCCAGCAGGATATCTCTCATGAAACGCCTCCAAAAAAACAAAGGTGGGAGGGCGAATGCCCTCCCACCCAGTATAGCGGATTTACTTCTTCAGCGCAATGGCCTTCTTGGCCTTTTCGGCCATAACCTCGGGGGACAGGCCATAGAGCTCCAGAACGGCGGGAGCCGGACCGCTGCGGCCGAACTCGTCGTTGACGCCGTGCTTGACCACGGGAACCGGGCAGTTCTCGCTGCAGAACTCGGCGACGGCGGCGCCCAGACCACCGATGACGTTATGCTCCTCAGAGACGACGATAGCGCCGGTCTCCTCGGCAGCCTTGCGGACGATTTCCTCGTCCAGCGGCTTGATGGTATGCATATCGATGACGCGGGCGTCGATACCCTCGGCGGCCAGCAGATCAGCGGCCTTCAGAGCCATCTGCACCATGATGCCGTTGGCAATCAGGGTGACGTCCTTGCCGTCGCGGAGCTGCGCGCCTTTGCCCAGCTCGAACTTGTAGCCGGGGATGGCGTCGGTGACGACCTCGACAGCCAGGCGGCCCAGACGCATGTAGGCGGGGCCGTCATAGTTGATGAGGGCCTCGACAGCCTGGCGCATCTCGTTGGCGTCACAGGGGCAGAGGACGGTCATGCCGGGGATGACCCGCATGAGGGCGAAGTCCTCGATGCACTGGTGGGTGGCGCCGTCCTCACCGACGGAGAGACCGCCGTGGGAGCCGACGACCTTGACGTTCAGGCCGGGGTAGCAGATGGAGTTCCGGACCTGCTCCCAGGAGCGGCCGGCGGCGAACATGGCGAAGGTGTTGGTGAAGGGCTTGAAGCCGCAGGTGGCCAGACCGGCCGCGACGCCCTGCATATCGCCCTCGGCGATGCCCATGTCAAAGAAGCGGTCGGGATGGGCATCCCAGAACGTCTTGGACATGGTGGCGCCGGCCAGGTCGGCGTCGAAGCAAAGGACTTCCGGATATTTGTTGCCAAGCTCGGCGAGCGCTTCGCCGTAGGCATTTCTGGTTGCAATTTTCTCTGCCATCTCTTAACCCTCCAGTTCAGCGATCTTGGCTTCCAGCTCGGCCTTGGCCTGAGCGTACTGTGCGGCGTTGGGAGCCTTGCCGTGCCAACCGGCCTGGTTCTCCATGAAGGAGATGCCCTTGCCCTTGACGGTCTTGGCCAGGATGACGGTGGGCTGGCCCTTCACGGTGCGGGCCTCGGCGAAAGCGGCCTTGATGGAATCGAAGTCATGGCCGTCGGCCTTGATGACGTGGGCGCCGAAGGACTCGAACTTCTTGTCCAGCGGCTCGGTGGGCATGACGTCCTCGGTACGGCCGTCGATCTGCAGGCCGTTGACGTCGACGATGGCGCAGAGGTTGTCGAGCTTATACTTGGCGGCAGCCATCATGGCCTCCCAGACCTGACCTTCGGCAACTTCGCCGTCGCCCAGGATGGAGTAGACCCGGTAGTCCTGGCCCTTCAGCTTGGCGCCCATGGCCATGCCGACGGCGGTGGAGATGCCCTGACCCAGGGAACCGGTGGACATATCGACGCCGTTGACGTACTTCATCTCGACGTGGCCGGACATATGGCCGTCGATGCGGCGGAACATCTTCAGATCTTCCACAGGGAAGAAGCCGCGCAGAGCCAGCACGGGGTAGAGGGCCGGGGAGCAGTGGCCCTTGGACATGACAAAGCGGTCCCGGTCAGGGTTCTTTGCATCTTTGGGATCCACATTCATTTCGTCAAAATACAGGGTGGTGAGCACGTCCATGCAGGACATCGAGCCGCCCGGATGGCCGGAGGCCGCCTCGTAGACCATCGTGACGCCCAGAAATCTTGCTTTTGCGGCGGTGAGCGCCAACTGTTTGTTGGAGAGCTTATCCATAATATCCTTCCTTTGTGTGATTTTTCAGCCGGAGACTGAGAATTACCTTTTCTATCATACACAGAAAATGGCTTTCTGTCCAGAGGAAATCCACAAAAGCAAACAGTTTTCTTCGTTGAATTATGTGGCCTGTACGACGGAAAGTGCCATGGGGCGGCGCATATCCAGAACAAGAGGCCCGCCGCATACCGGCGGGCCTCTGCGGCAGAATATACAGGATCAATCACCGGGATTGGCCGGGGTGACACCGCCCTCTCCGGGGATTTCGGGATCCGTTGGTGTTTCACCCTCGCCCTCTCCGGGCGTTTCCTCCTCCGGAGGATTCTCTTCTTCCCACTTGTTGTCGACTTCCTCTTCCAGCTCCTTCTTGAGCACGACAATATCGGTCTTGCTGTAGTAGCTGTAGGCCTCCAGGATCTTTTCGATCTCCTCGCCGGTGTCGCCGTCGATCAGATGGCGGTAGGTGACGACATTGTAGCCGGTGCGGGGATGGCCGTTAACCTCCTCGGGATTCTCAGTGATGATGGTGGTGGGCTGGATGGTGGCCAGGATCTCATAGGTCATCTTGACCTGGGTGTTGTCGGTCTTGGTGCCGATCAGGGAGATGTTGCAGGTGCCGCCGGAGACGTTTGCCTCGATGCGGATGGGATACTCTGTGTTATTCTTGAACTGGAAGTCCGGGTTGGGCCAGCTGACCGTTGCGTCCATGCCCAGATCCACATAGGCGACGGTGAACATATGGTTGGTCCGGGAGACGATTTCCAGATTGGCCATCAGGGTGCAGTAGTAGAGGGTGGAGGACACCTGGCAGATGCCGCCGCCGACTTCGGAGACGGACTTGCCGCTGACGTAGGCGCCGGCCTCGAGGAAGCCGCGCTCCTTGGTGCGCTGGCCGACGGTCTGGTTGTAGGAGAAGACCTCGCCGGGGGCCAGGACGGTGCCGTTGAGGGCTTCGCAGGCCAGGGTGATGTTGTTGACGCGGTTGTAGCCGCCGAGGCCGCTGGTGCTGAAGGAGGACAGCACATCGGCGAAGTAGATCTCCTCCAGATGGGCCTTGGTCTCCTCGGGCTGCACTTCCTCCAGTGCGATGCGGATGACTTCGCCGTCCCCTGCCATGGCAATCTTCTGGTTGGCGGCGGCCAGATCGAAGCCGTAGCCGATCTGCTCCTCGACGATCTCATGGGCCTCGGCGTCATAGTAGGCGTCGGCCACAGAGGTGTGGAGGGTGTTGTAGATGCTGCTCAGGTCGAGGGCGGGATAGGGTGTTTCGGTGTAGCCAAAGGGAATCGGCTCGAAGTTGACCTCCAGGATGGCGTCGGCCACGGTTTCGTAGAGGGCCTCCTGATCG
>CAMGPO010000167.1 GCA_946060825.1 uncultured Clostridia bacterium
GCGCGGCCGCCTTCGGCCAGCACAGCCGCATCCGCCGTCCGCAGGTACATCCCGCAGGAGCCGAGCTTCAGCAGCACGACCTTCGCCCCCATGGAGAGGAATGTACCGGCAATCTCCCGCACCTCCTCCCAGCAGAGGGAGTCGATGATGTCGCGGCCCGCGGCCTCCCGGAAGCGTTCGCAGTAGGCGCTGCGGTCGAGCATGAAGAGGCACTCCTCAAAGCTGGGTACGAAGATGTCCACATGGGGCAGCACCCGCTTCAGAATGGGCCGCCAGTTCACCTGGCCCGGCTCGCTGTCCGGCCGCGGCAGGGCCGTGTCGAGGGAGGTGGTCATGCCCGTGGCCCGGACGCGCCGGTAGAGCCGCACCAGCTCCTCGCCGCCGTTTTCATAGAGCCGCTTCATGGTGACGGGGTAGCCGAAGTGGAAAAGGTCGGCCTCCGGCAGGCCCTCCGCGTCGGAGGAATCGTACTCCTGGGACGCGCCCCGGAGGAAGAGGGTGATCTTGTCGAGACCCGGCGGCGTGACGGCCACGCTGACGGTGGTGGGCACGCCGGGTACGCGGCCGAGATGGAACGCCGCCCCCGCCCTGCCGACCAGCAGTTCGATGGCGTTGCCGGCAAAGTCCTCACCGACCTTGCCGCAGAGGGTGGTGGGCACGCCCAGCTTGTGGAGGGCGAGGCCGGTGTTGCCCACGCAGCCGCCCATGTAGAAGGCCACGCTGCTCAGCTCCGTCACCTTGCCCTGGACGAAGATGTCCTCCACGGCCCGCACCTCCGGAGCGCGGAGACTGGGGGTGATGTCCAGCACCAGAGAGCCCATAACGATCGCTTGTTTCATGGTGTTCCTTCCTTTTTCCGGCTCATTCGCCGGTCCCGTTATTTTTGACGTCGCCCTGCAGGTTCGGGAAGGTGTAGGGCGGCGTGAAGTTCCGCGCCCGGCCGCAGCTTCCGGCCAGCTCCATCCAGTGGATCAGCAGCTTCTTGCAGGCCTGCTCCGACGCCTGGATCATCTTCATGTAGTCGCCGCCAGCCTCGCTGGCCTCGATAACGCCCCGGCGGCAGGCCTCCTGAAGGTCGGTGGCCAGGTTGATCTTGTTGATGCCGGCTTCGACGGCCTTCCGGACATTGTCATCACCGGAGCCGGAACCGCCGTGGAGCGCAATGGGCATATTGTTCGTGGCGGCCTTGATCTCCCGCAGCAGGTCGAAGTTGAGCTTCGGCCGGAAACCGGCAGGGTACTTGCCGTGGGCCGTGCCGATGGCCACGGCCAGACAGTCGACCTTCGTCTCCTTCACGAAGTAAGCCGCGTCCTCAGGCCGGGTGTAGAGGGAGGCGTCCCGTCCATCCAGGGCCGCCGCCTGGCCGACGTGGCCCAGCTCGCCCTCGACGCCAACGCCGAGGGGATGGCACAGCTCCACGACCTGCCGGGTCAGAGCAATGTTCTCCTCCATGGGCAGTTGGGAGGCGTCGATCATCACTGAGGAAAACCGGTTGTAGAGGGCTTTCGCCACCTTGTTGAGATCCTTGCCGTGGTCGAGGCAGAGGGCGACCGGCGCCGCCGTCTCCGTCGCAAGCCGCTGAATCAGTGGGGCCAGCAGCTCCGGGGTGGAGTGTTTGGCCATGGCCATGCTGCCGAGAATGATGATGAGTGGCGACTGGGTCTCGTCGGCGGCGGAGATCACGCCCCGGGCCATTTCGAGGTTCAGGGCGTTGGCCGCCATAACCGCATAGTGGTGCTCCGCCGCGTGGCGCAGCAGGCAGTCCATGGAAACATACATCGCAAATTCCTCCTTATTCGTCAGGCCTCTACAAATTCCAGCAGGTTCCCGTCGGGATCCCTGGCCCAGAGGCGGCGCCGTCCCGTTTCGGGATCCGTCTCCGCGCCTCCGCAGACACAGTCCCCGAAGGCCCGCAGTCTCGCCTCCGCCTCGCCGAGGTCGGAGACGGAGAGGGTCAGGTGGTGATAGCCGTAGGACAGGGTCTCCGGCTTCGTCCGCTTCTGGGCCCCGAATTGCTCCCGGCTCAGAAACAGCTCAAGGTACTGGTTCTCCCCCACCTCCATGTAGAAGGTCTTGGGCTTACCCGCCTCGTCCCGGAGCAGAAACAGGTAGCGGAAGCCCAGGGCGTCGCAGTAAAAGGCCAGGGCTTTGTCGATGTCCGACACCGAAAAGGCCGTGTGCAGCAGTCCCGTAATCATGGCCGCTCCCCTCCCTTGCTCGTCCGCTGTAAGCTCTCGTCGCTCATCTGCATCAGTTCGACGGGGTAGCCGTCCGGGTCGCGCACCCAGAACTGCAGATTCCCGTCCGTGCCCTGCAGCACGTCCCGTTCCAGCGGCCAGCCGAAGCCGCATACCCGGTCGCGGAGGGCTTCGATCTCCTCCACCGCCAGACAGACGTGGTGGAACCCCTTCGGATAGACGCCGACAGCAGTGCGCAGAAGCGTCTCCCCCGGCTCCGCCATGCAGCGGATCAGCCGCAGGGACTGGCCCGGTCCCAGAATCAGACGGACGCCATCCGCCTCCTCCCGGATCTCCAGGCCGAGGATCTCGCCGTAAAAGCGGGCCGACGCCGCCGGATCCCGGACGGCCAGGCTCGCGGATTCCAGTTTTACCGTCATGTCTGCGCCTCCTGTTTCTCCCGGTGGGCCAGCAGGAAGTCCAGCGTCACCCGGTTATAGTCGTCGAGGTATTCCCACTCATGGACATGGCCGCCGTTCTCGCAGAGGTAGAGCTCGCTTCCGGCGATGCCGGCGTGCAGCTCCTCCGTGACGGTCAGGGGCACAAAGAGGTCGCACCGCCCCGCCGCAATCAAAGTCGGGGCTTGAATGCGGTCCAGCCGGTCCGACGCATCGTGGGCCAGGCAGGCGTTGCACTGGGCCTTGTAGGCGTAGGCTGGCATCGGATAGGGGTAAGCCGCGTCCCAGGCGGCCATCTCCGTGAGAAATTCGGGCCGCTCGTTCTGGGTTTTCTGGGAAAAGGTCATCCACTGGTTCAGCCGCTTGCGGGTCTGAGGATCGATCACGCCCGTCAGATCCCGCAGGATCCCAATGGCCGCGCGGAAGGTGTTTGTCACGCGGCAGAAGGTGCTGGTCAGGATCAGGGACCGCACCCGCTCCGGATGGCGGATGGCGATCTCCTGGGCGATGGCTCCGCCCATGGAAATGCCGTTCAGGTGGGCCCGTTCGACGCCGAGGGCGTCCAGTACGCCGACGGCCGTCTCGGCCATTTCCGCCACGGAGTAGGATTCCCGTTCCGGCTTGTCGGAGCGACCGGCCCCGCAGTTGTCGATCAGAATGCAGCGGAAATGCTCTTTATAAACCGCCGCGTTTGCCTCCCACTTGTCGCCCGCCGCGCCGAGGCCCATCAGGAGCAGCAGCGGTTCGCCGGAGCCGATCTCCTGGACGAAGATCCGCAGGCCGTTTACGGTGACGTATCGTTCGCGTGCGCCCTCCATCAGTCCCGCTCCTTTCTCGGCGGCCAGCCTTTATAGATGTACATTTTCTTGCTGCCGCAGGGTTGCAGTTCGCGGCGCATGGTATCGATCACTGGCTCATAGTTCAGATCGGTGATGGGGAGGTCGATGCGGGTGTTGCGCAGGGCCGAGAGGCACATCCCCTCGAGGATCTCGTAGCCGTGGTAGGCCGTCTCGATGTTGCAGCTGTGTACGGCGGCATCGTCGTCCAGCCATCTTGCAAATTCCGTATAATAGGGCGTCTGGATGGGCACCTGCTGGTGGTTGCGCCAGCCGGGATCCTTGCCCTCGACCAGGCGGCCGCCCGTCGCCTTGGTGCAGGCGCCCCAGAAGCCGTCGGTCTCGGCGTAGACATAGCCCTCGGTGCCGTAGACGGTCAGGCGGTTGTCGCTGCTGCCGTACTCCGGGGGGTTGTGGGCCTCAGCCAGATAACCGCACTCCACATAGCCGTGGACGCCGTTCTCCATCTCCACGGTGCCGAGCAGATAGTCCGGAGCCGGATGATCGTCCTCGAGACAGATGGGGCCGTGGACGTGGCCGCAGACCCATTTGGCCCGGTGGCCGCCGTTGGCCCAAAGCATATAGTCCACATAGTGGGTGCCGAGCTGGGAGAACCATGCCTGGGTCTCCACGTGAATCTTCCGGATCTCGCCGATCTCGCCGTCGTCGATCCGCTTTTTCAGGGCCTGCATCTGGGAGA
>CAMGPO010000168.1 GCA_946060825.1 uncultured Clostridia bacterium
GCGTCAAGGGCATGGCCGCCCGTTCCAGAACCGACGGCCTCATCTACCTGCTCCGCAAGGAGTCGGCCAACAAAGGTGTCGCCGTAACCTTCCATGACGACGACTCGATCACCATTGATCTGCACATCATGGTCGACCATGGTGTGAATATCCCCGTTGTTTCGTCCTCCATCATCAATGAGGTCTCTTACAACGTCACCAAATCGACCGGGACGAAAGTCCAGGCCATCAACGTCCATGTGGACTCCATTATGCTGGACGAGCGATAACAATACGGAGGTGTACACCAGTGAGGCAATCCATTGACGGGGCAGCGTTCCGGCGCATGGTCATCAGCGCTGCCGCCTCCATCGAAAACAACAAGCAGCCCATCAACGAGCTGAACGTGTTCCCGGTTCCCGACGGAGATACGGGCACGAATATGTCCATGACCCTCAACGCCGCCGTCGCTGATCTGCGCAAGGCCGACGAGCCCTCCCTCAGCAAAGCCGCTGATATCACGGCCTCCGCCATGCTGCGGGGCGCCCGCGGCAACTCCGGCGTCATCCTCTCCCTGCTCTTCCGGGGCTTCTCCAAATCCTGGAAGGGCAAGCAGGAGGCCGACGGCCAACTCCTGGCCGACGCGCTGAACACCGGCGTCGAGGCGGCCTACCGCGCCATCATGAAGCCCACAGAGGGCACCATTCTGACCGTCTCCCGGGTCTCTGCTGCCGCAGCCGCCGAGGAAGCAGCTCTCAGCAATGACTTTGAGAAAGTTCTGACGGTCGCCATTCAGAAAGCCGCCGAGGCACTCCGCGAGACCGTAGAACAGAACCCGGTGCTGAAAAAGGCCGGCGTTGTCGACGCCGGAGGCAAGGGCTACCTCTGCATCCTCGAGGGCATGATGGCCAGTCTGCAAGGCAACGACATCGTGGCTGACGCCGGCGCATCCGAGATCAAGGACGCTGCCAGTTTCTCCGATTTTGACGACGAGGACATTCTCTACACCTATTGCACGGAATTCATCGTCTCCCGGGACAACAACAAGGATCCGGAGATACTCCATGAATATCTGAGCGGCATCGGCGACAGTCTGGTGCAGGTCACGGATGACGACATCATTAAGGTACATGTCCACTCCAACGAGCCGGGCAATGTCATCACCCACGCCCTGGAGTACGGCGCTCTGCTGACCGTCAAGATCGAAAACATGCGGGAACAGCACACAGAGAAGGTCATGTCCGAGGCCGACCGTGGACCGAAGATTGCTGAGCCGGAAAAAAAGTTCGGCGTTGTGGCCGTCTGCGCCGGCAAAGGTCTGATCGAGGCCTTCCACGATCTTGGCGTCGACCAAATTGTCGAGGGTGGTCAAACTATGAACCCCTCTACCCAGGACATTCTCTCCGCCGTCAACGCAACACCTGCCGAGATTGTCTACGTCCTGCCCAACAACAAGAACATCATCCTCGCTGCCGAGCAGGCCATTCCTCTGTCGGAAAAACGGATCATCGTCATCCCTACCAAGACTGTCCCCCAGGGCATCACGGCCATGCTGTCCTTCGACGGCGAGATGGACGAAGCGGATCTGACCGACAGCATGATGAGCGCTTTCGACGCCGTCTCCACCATGCAGATCACCTACGCCGCCCGGAATTCCGACTTCGACGGCCACAAGATCAAGGCCGGCGAATATCTGGGGCTCTACAACGGCGCCCTCTTCGCCAACGGCAAGGACATCAACAAGATCCTCCGGTCCATGGCCGAGCAGGTGCGGAAGGACGGCAAGGAGTTCATCTCCATCTTCTACGGCGAAGATATCTCCGAAAAGGAAGCGCAGAACTCCGCTCTGCCGATCTTTGAGGAGCACTGCGGCGACGCCGAGATCACCCTGCTCTACGGCGGTCAGCCCGTCTACTACTACCTGATTTCCGCAGAATAACCTCCAGCAACCAAAAGACCCGAACCGTGCCCACGGTTCGGGTCTCATTTTTTATTTCAACACCGGGATGGCTGTGCTTTTCAGTCCTCTGGCGTCTCCGGAGCGCTGTCTGTCTGCTGTTCTCCGCCATTCTGAGCCGCCGCCTGATTCTTCTCCACCAGCTCCGGCCGTTTTTCGTCGAAGGTGATGGTAAGCGTCAGTGTCTCGCCGCTGCGGAACACGGTCAGCGTCGTCGTATCACCGGCGGCAAAGTTTTTCAGCGAGGCCACCAGATCGGTCATATTCTCGACCTCGTACTCGCCCAGGGCGGTAATGATATCCTTTTCCTCCAGTCCGGCCGCTTCCGCGCAGGAGCCCGGCGCCACACTGTTGACGTAGGCGCCGACAGGCAGATCGTAGAGCTTGGCCGTGCTGCCGTCCATGTCGATGACGGTGACGCCCATATAGGGCTGGCCGGTCACATAGCCATACGCCTTGAGATCAGCAACGATCTGCATGACATCGTTGATTGGGATGGCGAAGCCGATGCCCTCGATGGTCGTGCCATAATACTTGGCAGTGGTGATGCCGACGACGTTGCCGTTCATGTCGAACAGCGGGCCGCCGGAGTTGCCCTCGTTGATGGCGCAGTCGGTCTGCATCATGCTGATCGGCGTGCCGTCGGTGTTGACCTCCCGGTCCAGAGCGCTGATGCCGCCGATGGTCAGGGTGTTGGTCAGCTCCCCCAGAGGATTGCCGATGGCACAGACGGTCTCGCCAACCTGAAGCGCATCGGAGTCGCCGATGGAGACAGGTTTCAGTCCCGTGGCGTCGATCTTGATGAGGGCGACGTCGTTGCCGGACTCATACCCGACCACCTTTGCCTCATATTGGTCCCCGCTGTTCAGCGTGACAGTCAGCTTGTTGGTGTCCTCAACTACATGGTAGTTGGTGACGATATAGCCGTCCTCTGTGATGATAAAGCCGGATCCGGAACTGGCCATGGCCGTAACCTGGCCGAAAAAGTTGGTTCCGGTGCTCTCGTTGGCAATGCCGACCGTACTGCCCACGTAGGCGTTATAAACGTCCGCCGGGGTCAGGGACTTGTCGCCCACATTGGTTTTCAGCTCACTGGCGAGCTGCTGCATTGCGTGCTGTGTGACGCCTTCCTCCTGCTCCACGGCGGCGTTGCTGCCGTTCATGGTGACAGGCGGCCCCATGGCCTCCAGCTTTTTGCTGAAGATGAAAGTCGCAATGGCACCACCGCCCAGGCCGCCCAGCAGGGCGCACACCAGGGCCAGTACCACAACCTTCACGCCGGGATGTGCGTTTTTTTTCGCCGCGGCTCCCTTGGCCTGCTCCCGGTATTCCGGGCGCGGGGAGCCGCAGGCTTCGGGCTGCGGCAGGATCGGTTGTGTTTCTTCCTCCGGGGTCGGTTCCTCTTTCGGTACGGATTCGGCTTCGGGTTCGGATTCTGCCTCCGAAACCGGCTCCGTCTCCTCCGGCAGTTCCTCCGTCACCGGCCTATCCTGGTCGTCAAAGTGATTGAACTCCATCAAATCGTTCCCTTCGATTGACTGTCTTTATGTTATCCCGCAAATATGACAAAACTATGACAGCAATTCAAACAATATTTTAATTTCTCCGACTCAGTCGCAGAAGGTCCGCATGGCCTGAATGGTGCGCTCAAACAGGGTGTCGAGGTCCCAGCCCAGCATCTCCGCACCCTTGGCAATCACATCCCGGGAGCAGCCAGCGGCAAATTTCTTGTCCTTGAACTTCTTCTTGAGGCTCTTGACCTCCATATCCTGCACGCTCTTGGAGGGGCGCATCAGGGCGGCCGCTCCAATCAGGCCCGTCAGCTCGTCGCAGGCGTAGAGCACTTTTTCCATCTCATGCTCCGGCTTGACGTCCACGGTGAGACCGTAGCCATGGCTGGCCGTGGCATGGATCGTCCGCTCGTCAACGCCAGCCTCCCGCATCAGCTCCTGCTCCTTGGTGCAATGCTGCTCCGGCCACATCTCAAAGTCCAGGTCGTGGAGCAGGCCCACAATGCCCCAGAAATCCTCCTCGTCGCCGTAGCCCAGTTCCCGGGCAAAATAGCGCATGACGCCCTCGACGGTCTGAGCGTGCTTCAGGTGGAAGGGATCCTGGTTGTATTTTGTCAGCAGCTCCCACGCAGCTTCTCTTGTCATATGGTATCTTCCTTTCTATAAACCGCGTGCCCGCCGTCCGGCGGGCACGCGGGATGTATCAATCTTTGACGGTGCC
>CAMGPO010000169.1 GCA_946060825.1 uncultured Clostridia bacterium
ACGTGCTGATCTCCGGCGCGGGCCCCATCGGCATCATCGCCGCGGGCATCTGCAAGTATGCCGGGGCCCGGCGGGTCGTCGTCACCGACATGAACGAGTACCGCCTGGAGCTGGCCCGGAAGATGGGCGCCGACGCGGCGGTCAACATCGCCAAAGAGGACATCCGGGAGATCATGCGCAAGCAGGGTCTGACCGAGGGCTTCGACGTGGGCCTCGAGATGTCCGGCAGCGGAGCCGCCTTCCACACGATGATCTCCGTCATGCGCAACGGCGGCAAGATCTCCCTGCTGGGCCTCGGAGACGGCCCCATTACCGTAGACATGAACCAGGTCATCGGCAAGGGCCTGACCCTGCAGGGCATCTACGGCCGGAAGATGGACAACTGGCACCAGATGTCCTACATGGTGCAGGGCGGCCTCGACCTCAGCCCCGTCATCACCCACCGCTTCCACTACACCGAATTCCAGAAGGGCTTTGACGCCATGATGAGCGGAAAATCCGGCAAAGTCGTACTGGACTGGACGAAATAAGGAGGAAACATCGATGAAAACCGCACTGCACGCATTGGAAGAAGAGCTTCAGGCCATCCGCGACGCCGGTACCTGGCGCGAGGAGCGCATCATCACCACCCCCCAGTACTCCAAGATCGACACCACAGCGAAAAAAGGCGTCGTCAATATGTGCGCCAACAACTATCTCGGCCTCTCCGCCAACGAGGAGCTGATCAAGGCCGCCAAGGCAAGCTATGACCGCTGGGGCTTCGGCCTCTCCTCCGTCCGCTTCATCTGCGGCACTCAGGAGATCCACAAGGAGCTGGAGCGCAAGATCGCGAACTTCGTCGGCACCGACGACGCGATCCTCTATTCCTCCTGCTTCGACGCCAACGGCGGCCTCTTTGAGACGCTGCTGGGGCCGGAGGACGCCATCATCTCCGACGAGCTGAACCACGCCTCCATCATCGACGGCGTCCGCCTCTGCAAGGCAAAGCGTTACCGCTACAAAAACAACGACATGGACGACCTGCGGGCCAAGCTGACCGAAGCCCGGGCGAGCGGCTGCAAGAAGATTATGATCGCCACCGACGGTGTGTTCTCCATGGACGGCTACATTGCCAACCTGCAGGGCATCTGCGACCTGGCCGACGAGTTTGACGCCCTGACCATGGTGGACGACAGCCACGCCGTCGGCTTCATGGGCGAGCATGGCCGCGGCACCGCCGAATACTGCGGCGTCATGGGCCGGGTGGACGTGATCACCGGCACCTTCGGCAAGGCCCTGGGCGGTGCCTCCGGCGGCTACACGGCGGCCCGGCAGCCCATCGTCGACCTGCTGCGCCAGCGCAGCCGTCCCTACCTGTTCTCCAACACCGTGGCCCCGGCCATCTGCGCTGCCACCATCCGCACCATCGAGCTGCTGGAGGAGTCTACGGCCCTGCGGGATAAGGTGCATGAGAACGGCCGCTATTTCCGCGCCGAGATGGAGAAGCTGGGCTTCGACCTGCTGCCCGGCGAGCACCCCATCGTGCCCGTCATGCTCTACGACCCCAAGGTCGCCCATGAGTTCGCGAGACGGATGCTGGAAAAGGGTGTCTACGTTGTCGCCTTCTGCTATCCCGTCGTGCCCAAGGGCAAGGACCGCATCCGGACGCAGATTTCCGCCGGCCACACCAAGGAGGATCTGGACTTCGCCGTCAAGTGCTTCGGCGAGGTCAAGAAGGAAATGGGCCTCTGATAAAAATGCTGCCGGCATACCCGTTGGTACGCCGGCAGTTTTCGCAGCGCTGATGTCATTCTGAGGCCGCAGGCCGAAGAATCTTTTCGGAGCTGGGTGCAATAGATTCTTCGCTTCGCTCAGAATGACAAGGCGGAGAAGCGTGAAGAGTGAAAAGTGAAGATATTGCACCCCTCCGGTGCGCTTCGCACACCACCTCCCCTGAAGGGGAGGCTTTTGAAAAGCACAGGAAGAAGGCTCCCCTTACAGGGGAGCTGTCTGCGGAGCAGACTGAGGGGTGTGACGCTCAGTGGGCGTCGATGTAGCAGTTCAGGGCGCCGTGGTAGCGGTCGAGGTCGGTCTCGCCGGGGAGGCTCGGCTCATCAAACAGCAGGTCCACCAGATAGTGGGGCGTTTTACCGCCGACGGCCATAGACTTCATGCAGGACACGCAGTAGACCACCACATCCTGACAGGGCATCTGGGCTGCCCGCTTCTTTTGCTGCTCCACCACCGCCTCCTTGGGCAGGTGCGTGTAAAAGTTGTCGCCGCAGCAGACCGACCGCGTGCCGCTGAGGGCCGCGTCGATGACCTCAAGGTTCATCTTCCGGAGCAGGCTCCGGACAG
Organism: uncultured Clostridia bacterium; assembly: GCA_946060825.1. Lineage (GTDB taxonomy): Bacteria > Bacillota > Clostridia > Oscillospirales > Oscillospiraceae > RGIG3159. Next base: position 2,338 of record CAMGPO010000169.1, read on the forward strand.
CCCGGTGCACCTGAGGCTTGGGCCGGTAAGAGCAGGGATCCTGCACCGAGACGGCCAGGCCGCCGTAGTCCAGCAGAGGCAGGTCCTCCACCGTGTCCAGCAGCTCCCAGAGGGAGATCGTCCGCACGCCGGGGTACTCCGAGCGGAATCGCCGGTCACAGCCGGCGCAGTTGTTGATGATGACGGCCCCTTCGGGCACCTGAGGATCGTGGTGACAGCAGAGATTGTGGGGCCTGACCGGGCCGAAGTGCCGCCGCAGCAGATGGAGCAGCCGGTCTGCCGACGCGGGCTTGTAGGTTGCCAGCGCGCAGCCGGGATTGAAATAGCAGTTGTTCCAGTCAATATCCCGGATGGAAATGCTGTCCATGTGGTCGCCTCCTCGAAGGGTTAGGCTCCATTATGCCAGATGCGGTGGGGAATTGCAAGCCGCGATGCTTCCAGCGCTTGCGCGGGAAGCCTGGAAGCAGCCCGTGAAAAATGGGGCCCCCGCAAAGCCTGCTTTGTGGGGAGGAGGAGGTTCCGGGCTGCGGCGATGCTTCCTGCGCTTACGCGGGAAGCCCGGAAGCAGCCCGTGAACCGACGACATCTGGCCTTATAAAATAGAACGAAACTGACACTTGAATATGGCCAGATCTGTGAGTATTGTATGGGTACCAAAGGAAATACAGGAGGTAACCCCCATGCAACACGTCAAACTTCAGAAACTCGTTCTGGCAGCGCTCTTCGCCGCCCTGACCTACGTGGCCACCAATATCATCCACATTCCCACCCCCGTCACCAACGGCTATGTCAACCTGGGCGACTGCATGGTCCTCTTGGGCGCATTTCTGCTCGGTCCCGTCTACGGCGCTGCCGCCGGCGGCATCGGCTCCATGCTGGCCGACGCCCTGCTGCTCTATATGAGCTACGCTCCCGGCACCCTCATCATCAAGGGCCTGATGGGCCTGGCCGCCGCCCTGATCTTCAAGGCGCTGAAGGACAAGGCCAACCCGATCGTTGCCACCATCGTGGGCGGCATCGCTGCTGAGTGCATCATGGTCTTTGGCTACTTCGCCTATGAGTCTACCCTGCTGGGCTACGGCATCGCCGCCGCTGCCAGCATCCCCAGCAACGCCTTCCAGGGCGTCATCGGTCTGGTCCTGGGCGTGGCCCTCTATCAGGCGCTGGCCCACATCCCCGCCGTCAAGCGTTCCATCCAGGCGTTCTGATCGTTCGTTTATCGAAAGGAAGCGTTCATTATGTACGAAGAAATCACCAGCCAGGCCCGGCAGGCCGTCACGGAACTGCTGGAGGCTGCCAAGCTGCGTCCCGGCGACCTCTTTGTGGTCGGCTGCTCCTCCAGCGAGATGGTGGGAGCGCGTATCGGCAAGGGCTCCAGCCTAGAGGCCGCCCAGGCTGCCTTCGCCGGCATCTATCCGGTGCTGAAAGAGCGGGGGATTTATCTGGCCGCCCAGTGCTGCGAGCATCTCAACCGCGCCCTGATCCTCGAGGAGGAGGCTGCGGAGAAGTTCGGTTATGAGATCGTCAACGTGAAGCCCTGGCCCCATGCGGGCGGCTCCTTCGCCACGACGGCCTGGGAGAACTTCGCACATCCGGTGGCCGTGGAGCACATCCGGGCCAAGGCCGGCATCGACATCGGCGGCACCCTGATCGGAATGCACCTGAAGGACGTGGCCGTCCCGGTGCGGCTGAGTCTCAGGCAGATCGGCGAGGCCAACATCCTCTGTGCCCGCACCCGTCCGAAGTCCATCGGCGGCGAGCGCGCCCACTACAACGACGAGCTGAAATAAGCAAAGGCCCCCGGACAGATGCTT
>CAMGPO010000170.1 GCA_946060825.1 uncultured Clostridia bacterium
ACGAGGACTTCGGCGAGCTGCTCTTTACCCACTTCGGCCTCTCTGGCCCCACGATTCTCTCCGCCAGCGCCCACCGCAAAAAGGGCGAGACCTACACCGTTGAGATCGACCTGAAGCCGGCCCTGGACGAGCAGAAGCTGGACGCCCGCCTGCTGCGGGACTTCGAGGAAAACCGGAACCGCGACCTCGAAAACACCCTCGGGGCCCTGCTGCCCCGGAGCATGATCCCGGTGGTGCTGGAGCGGACGGGTATCGACGGCCGCACCAAGTGCAACTCGGTCACAAAGGAGCAGCGGCGGACGCTGCTGCAGCTCCTCAAGCATTTCACCGTGGAGATTTACGGCCCCCGGCCCGTGGAGGAGGCCATCGTCACCTCCGGCGGCGTCAAGGTCTCGGAGATCGACCCAAAGACCATGGAGTCGAAGCTGGTGCCCGGCCTCTACTTTGCCGGGGAGCTGATCGACGTGGACGCCTACACCGGCGGCTTCAATCTGCAGATCGCATGGTCGACCGCCTGGGCCGCTGCCCGGGCTGCGGCAGGCGTGACAGAACCATCAAAAAGAAGGTAAGAGAGAAATGGGATTCTATTCGATTGCAATCGATGGCCCCTCCGGGGCGGGCAAGAGCACCATGGCCAGGGCCGTGGCCGCGAAGCTGGGCTGTGTCTATCTGGATACCGGCGCGATCTACCGCACCGTGGCCTACCACATGATCCTCATGGGCATCAGCCCGAAGGACCGGGACGGCGTCAACCGCCTGATCGACGACGTCAACATCGACATCCGGTTCCCCGGCGACGGCGTGCAGCACATGATCCTCAACGGCTTCGACGTGACCGATGAGCTGCGCACCCCGGAGATGTCCCGGGGCGCCTCCCAGGTGTCGGCCCATCCTGCCGTGCGGGAGGTTCTGCTGGACCTCCAGCGGGATATGGCGAAGAAGAACAACGTCGTCATGGACGGCCGGGACATCGGCACTGTCGTCCTGCCCGATGCCGACGTCAAGATCTTCCTGACGGCGGACGTGAAGGTGCGGGCGAAGCGCCGCCTGGCGGAGCTGCAGGCCAGGGGGGAAAAGACCACCTTCGCCGAGGTGCTGGCCGACCTGGAGGAGCGGGACGAACGGGATTCCACCCGGGCCGTCGCCCCGCTGCGCTGCGCGCCCGACGCTGTCCGCGTGGATACCTCGGACTGCGGCATCGACGAGAGCGTCCGGCGGATTCTCGCCGTCGTGGAGGAAAAGCTGGCCCTATGAACTTCTTCCGCACGGTGGTCTACTACCTGATCTATCCCATCTGCCGTCTGGCCTTTTTCCTGGTTCACCCGGTCTTTCACGTCAGCGGCCGGGAGAACATTCCCGACGGCCCCTACATCCTCTGCTGCAACCACAGCAGCGGCTCCGATCCCTTCTGGGTTATCTTCGCTGTCCGGCCCAAAAAGGTGTTCCGTTATCTGGCAAAGATTGAATTTGCCCGGACGCCTGTGGTCAATGTGCTGATGCGGGCCTTCGGCGTCATCTTCGTCGACCGGGGCCACCATGACACGGCGGCCATGGACAAGGCCCGGGCGGATATCCGGGGCGGCGACCAGATGATGATCTTCCCCGAGGGCACCCGGGTCAAACCCGGCAGGGAGGTCAAGGCCAAATGCGGCGCGATTGTCCTCGCCAGCGAGTGCGGTGTGCCGATTCTTCCCATGTACCTGACGAAGGACAAAAAGCTGTTCCGCCCGATCCGGGCGGTCATCGGCAAGCCCTACGATCCGATCCCGGCGGGGGAGACCCGGACCCGGGAGGAGATGAAGGTGCTGGCCGCAGAACTGATGGATGAAATTTACCGGCTGGGAGAGACTGTATGCGCGTGATTCTTGCAAAGACGGCGGGCTTCTGCTTCGGCGTCAACCGGGCCGTGGAGCTGGTGGAGCAGGCGGTTCGTGAGGGAAGGCGGGCCGTGACCCTCGGCCCCATCATCCACAACCGCCATGTGGTTGACCATTTCGCAGCCCTGGGCGTGCGGGAGGTCAAGTCCATCGGCGAAATTTTCGACGGCGAGACCGTCATCATCCGCTCCCATGGTGTGCCGCGGTCTGACTTTGAGGCGCTGGAGGCCCGGGGACTCAGTGTCATCGACGCCACCTGTCCCTTTGTGAAGCGGATCCACAATCTGGTCGCCGCCGCGGAGCAGGAGGGCCGCCGGCCGGTCATCATCGGCCAGAAAACCCACCCGGAGGTGTTGGCCATCGCGGGCTGGTGCTGCGGTCCTCTGGTCTTTGAGGACGCCGCGGAACTGGAGCAGTGGCTGCTGGAGGACCCGGAACATCCGCAGATTCCCATCTCCATGGTCTCGCAGACCACCAGCCCAAAAGATTTATGGGAAAAATGTACGCAAATCGCAAAAAAGGTGTGTACAAATCTCAAAATATTTGATACAATATGCGGAGCAACAGAAAAAAGGCAGGAAGAGGCCACCGCATTGTCCAGGCGATGTGATGCAATGGTAGTGGTCGGCGACAAAGCCAGTTCCAACACGAACCGGCTTGCGATGATCTGTAGTCAGAACTGCGATAACGTTTCTCTGGTGGATAACGCCGGGGAGCTGAACTTGAGTCTTTATTCTGATGCAAGTACCATTGGTATCACGGCGGGTGCGTCGACACCGGCGTGGATTATAAAGGAGGTCAACAATATTATGAGCGAAGAAATCAAAGTTGAAGGCGTTGCGGAAGAGTCCTTCGAGGAGCTTCTGGAGCAGTCTATCAAGACTTTAAATACAGGAGATAAGGTCGTTGGCATTGTTACGTCCATTTCTGGCAACGAAGTGGGCGTGGATCTGGGCACCAAGCACGCCGGGTACATACCCGCGTCTGAGCTGAGTAGCGATCCCAACGCCAAGGCGGAGGAGCTGTTCCACGTCGGTGACGAGATCGAGGTCATCGTGGTCCGTGTCAACGACGGCGAAGGCACCGCCATGCTCTCCAAGAAGCGTCTGGACGCCGTCAAGATCTGGGACGACATCGAGGCTGCCAAGGACGAGAAGGCTGTTGTCGAAGGCGTCATCACCGAGGAGAACAAGGGCGGCCTGGTCGCCAACGTCAAGGGCATCCGGGTGTTCATCCCCGCTTCCCAGACCGGCATCGCCAAGGGCGGCGATCTGGGCGCGCTGGTCAAGCAGACCGTCCAGATGAAGATCACCGAGGTCAACCGCGCCCGCCGCAGAGTCGTCGGCTCCATCCGCGAGGTCACCAGAGAGGCCCGCAAGGCTGCCATCGAGAAGATCTGGAGCGAGATCGAGGTCGGCAAGAAGTACCACGGCACCGTCAAGAGCCTGACCTCTTACGGCGCGTTTGTGGACATCGGCGGCGTCGACGGCATGGTCCATGTCTCCGAGCTGAGCTGGAACCGCATCAAGACCCCGGCCGACGTGGTCAAGGTTGGCGACGAGATCGACGTCTACGTCATCGCCTTTGATCCCGAGAAGAAGAAGATCTCCCTGGGCTACAAGACCGCGGAGACCAACCCCTGGAACATCTTCATGAACAACTATCATGTCGGCGACGTTGCGACCGTCAAGGTTGTAAAGCTGATGACCTTCGGCGCCTTTGCCGAGATCATCCCCGGTGTGGACGGCCTGATCCACATCTCCCAGATTGCCGACCGCCGCATTGCGAAGCCGGAGGACGTCCTGTCCGAGGGCCAGGAAGTTGACGCCAAGATCATCGACGTCGACGCCGAGAACAAGCGGATTTCCCTGTCTATCCGTGCCCTGCTGGCCGGTGAGGACGAGGAGTAATCGAAAGCCAAAGAGAGCCGGGGCGAAAGCCCCGGCTTTCCGATTATCAGTAAGGAGGAACCATTATGGTCAAACACATCGTCATGTGGAAGCTGCGCGAGGACTGCGACAAGAAGGCCGCTTCTGCGGAGATCAAGGCGGCTCTGGAGGGCCTGGACGGAAAGATTCCCGGCCTGCGCTTCTGCCGCGTCACCCCGGCCTATAAGGGCACCTATGACCTGGTGCTGGAGACGGAGTTCGACACCGAGGCCGACCAGGACGCCTACCAGGTCAACCCTCGGCACCTGGCCTGCAAGAAGATCGCCCACACCTACGCTGTCGAACGCGGCTTTGCCGACGTCGAGATCTG
>CAMGPO010000171.1 GCA_946060825.1 uncultured Clostridia bacterium
GCGTTCGGCCTGGGACAGCCGCAGATAGTTGGGGACCAGCTCCCCGGCAGAGGGGCGCAGGCCCCGGGCCGCCTGCTCCGCAGCCGCCAGCGCCACACCGGACGCCCGCTGCATCCGGAGCGCCTCCGGCATCAGCCGCAGGCCGCCGACGCGGTCTCTCAGGGTATTATAGCACAGCACCGCCCCGTCGCCAACCAGAATTTTCGGTTTTTCGAGGTTTTTCAGGTCGGCCTCCAGCTCCTCCAGGGAGATGGCCCGGTCCTCCGTGAGCCGGGTCAGGACGCCGTCCTTCGCCTCGAAGAGGGCGTTGTAGACCTGGCTCCGCCGGGCGTCCATGGCGGCGCAGAGTACGCCGTCCAGGTGGGCCGCCGTCCGGGCCATGGCCTCCAGGGTGGAGACGCCGTAACAGGGGATTTCCCGGCCCCAGGCGAAGCCCTTGGCCGCCGCCACGCCGATGCGGACGCCGGTGAAGCTGCCCGGCCCCGCGGCCACGGCCACCGCGTCCACGTCCTTCGCCGTCAGGTCGCAGTTGCGCAGCAGGTCGGCGGCCATCTGCATCAGGGTACGGGAGTGGGTCTGGCCGCCGTTCTGGTAATACTCCCCGAGCAGTGCGCCGTCCTGCAGAATTGCCACGGAGGCCGCCTTGGCCGAGGACTCAAAGGCTAAGATCCGCAAGCTGCTCCCCTCCCTCAATGGTGATCTCCCGGCAGTCCGGGCCCTGCGCCGCGTGCCGGATGGTCACGCAGACCGGAGACTCCAGGGCCTCCTCCACGTTCTCGCTCCACTCCACGGCACAGACACCGCCCCGCTCCAGATAGTCCTCCCAGCCGATGTCAAAGAGGTCGTCGGCGCTGCGGAGACGGTACATATCGAAGTGGAACAGGGGCATCCGCCCGGAGGTGTATTCGTTGACAATGGTATAGGTCGGGCTGGTGACCGGCTCCCGGACGCCGAGGCCCTTCGCCAGCCCCCGGGTGAAGGCGGTCTTGCCCGCGCCGAGGTCGCCCCGGTAGGCCACCACGTCGCCGGGCCGCAGCCGCTGCGCCAGAGCCTCACCCAGCTTCTCAGTCTCCCCGGGACTGTTTGTCAAAAAAATCATCGTATCATCTCATTTCTTATTCGTTCGCATTCTACCACAGAACCGCCGGTTTTGCAATCTTTTCCCGGAAACGAAACAAGGTCCCAGAAGTCATTCTGAGGGCACGAAGCGCCCGAAGAATCTTCCTGAACCGGCTCCGAATAGATTCTTCGGCCTGCGGCCTCAGAATGACAACGAAACGTTTTCTTGTAGTGGACGGGTTTCCCGTCCCGCCGGTTCCGATCCGCATATTGTCCCGTTCGGCGGGATGTGGGCATCCCGCCCTACAGCGTCGGTTCACGGGCAGCATCGCAGGTTTTCGGCCAAAGGCCCAAAACCGTGCCCGCAGCCCGGCTTCCTTAGCGCTGCTGCATCTGCCACCGGCAGCGCAGCGCCTCGTCACCTTTTCCCCGCGCGGCAGGCCGCGTGGGGCCCCTTCATCCCGTAGGGCGGCTTGCACACAAGCCGCCGTCCGAACCCGTTTTTGCCGGCCGGAACGCGGACAGGCGCAGTTTTTTGGCGGCGGCTGTTTACTTCCCGCTGAAAAAATGGTAGAATAGCTTGAATCCCTGCGAAAGGAGGCCCTGCCATGCGGAAGCTGGTACAGGCTTTCAGATATTTCTTCATCAAGGCGGATATGCTCCTGCTGTTTCTCTGCGTGGCGGCGTCGACCTTTGGCATCGTCGTCATCGCCAGCGCCACCCAGCACTTCGGCACCAACCGGAACGTCATTATCCAGATCGTCGCCCTTCTGCTCGGCGTTCTGGTCTATATCCTGTTCACGATGCTCGACATCGACATCATCTCCGAGCGCCGTGAACTGCTGTTCCTCTTCAACCTGTTCTTCATCGCCCTGCTGCGGACGCCCCTTGGCATCGAGGTTGCCGGCAACCGGAGCTGGCTCCACATCCCCGGTATTCCCTTCAACATCCAGCCGCCGGAAATCTGCAAGATCACCTTCATCATCCTGCTGGCCAAAACCATGTCCATCCACCAGCGGAACATCTCCAAACCGGGCACCGTCCTGCGGCTGGGCTTCCATGTCATCTTCATCTTCGGCCTGGTCATCGTGGCCTCCGGCGACGACGGCGTGGCCATGATGTATATTCTGATCTTCCTCGTCATGCTCTGGGTCGGCGGCGTCCACTGGAGCTGGTTCGCCCTGGGTATCGGTGCGGCCATCGTCGGCATCCCCATCGTCTGGAACGCCAGCATCGCCGGCCACAGCATCGTCAGTGACTACCAGAAGCAGCGCATTATGATGATCTTCGACCCTACCATCGATCCGGAGGGTTCCGGCATACGCTGGCACACCAACAACAGCCTTCTGACGCTGACCAACGGCGGCATCACCGGCCAGGGCCTGTTCCATGGCACCCGCACCCAGGCCGGCGCCCTCTCCCAGCAGCACACGGACTTCATTTTCTCCGTCATCGGCGAGGAGCTGGGCATCATCGGCTGCACCTTTGTCCTGCTTCTCCTGCTGGCCATTGTGGCCCGGTGCGTCTACGTCGGTGTCAAATCCGGCAACTATATGAACCGCCTGATCTGTATCGGCATTGCCGGTATGCTGATCTGGCAGATCATCATCAACGTCGGCATGTGCCTCGGCCTGACGCCGGTCATCGGCCTGACGCTGCCCTTCATCAGCTACGGCGGCAGCTCGATCATCACCATGTACGCCGCCATGGGCATTGTCTCGGGCATCCATATGCGGCCTGCCCCGGATTCCAGTGCCCACTATATCCGCCCGCCCTATTATAACCCCTGAATATTCTCCCCAAAAATGGGAAATACTGCCTCCGTATTCCAAAATACGGAGGTAGTTTTTTATGCTTCATTGCGGACGCCGTCTCGCCGCCGGCCTGCTGCTGGCCGCGGCCCTCTCCATCCCCTGTCAGGCAGCCGGACCGGTCCGCTGCTTCACCGCCGCCGACTTCGACGGCGCTTCGGGGATCCTGCTCACCGATCTCTCCGATGACTTCCGGCTCACCCTCGGCAGCCGGACGCTCTGCCCCGGCGACGCCCTGACCGCCGGGCAGCTCGCCCGGGTGCAGGCCGTCTCCGTGCAGGAGACGGCGGCGGAGGCCACCCTCTCCTATCTGCCGCTGACCGGCAGCGGGGCGGGGACGGAAACGGTGCTGACCTTCTCCCTCGGCGGGACAAAGGACCAGCCCCCGGAGGCCCATGACAGCAGGGCCGAGACCTACAGAAATCTCTCCATTGACGGAACTCTGGACTGCGGCGATCCCGAGGGCGGACCCCTGATCTACGTGCTGCTGACCGCGCCAAAGCGAGGCCAGGTGGTCTTCCACCGGGACGGCACCTTTACCTACACCCCGGATGCGGAGAAGGTCGGGACGGACTGCTTCACCTACGCCGTCGAGGACAGCGCGGGAAACCGCTCTGGCGAGGCGAAGGTCTCCATCACGATCCGCCGCCCGGTCAGCGACGCGGTCTTTGCCGACATGGCCGGCGATCCCCAGGAGTTCGAGGCTCTTTTTCTGCGCAATGAAGGCATTTTCTCCGGCGAATGGATCGGCGGGGCCCTCTGCTTTGGCCCGGACAAGCCGGTCACAGAGCAGGAATTTCTGATGATGCTCATGGTCCTGACGGGCCTGGAGCCGGAGACGGCGGCAACCGGCAGCTGGTTCTCCCCCTGGCAGGCAGCGGCCCTCCGGGCCGGTTTGCCCACTGAAAACCGCGCCCTGTTCACCGGAGCCGACGCTGCCGCGGTCACGGACTGCCTGCTGGAGCTGCCCGGGGACACGGCGGCCGCCTGCTTCTCCGGCGACGCCGCCGCGGCCCTGACCCGCAGGGACGCCGCCCGGCTCCTCTACGCCGTCCACTGCCGCTGCGCGGAGGAGGGCGTCACATTTCCCTGGCAATAACCACCCTGCTTTTTTCACTTTTCGCTTTTCACTCTTCACTCTTTTGGCCGCGCAGCGGCTTGTCCACAAGCCACCCTACGGAATTGTTGAAAAGAAACCGCCGCCCCGGGGTTGAAGTGACCCCAAAAAGTTAGACAATATTCAAAAGTAAAAATTGTTCAAGCAG
>CAMGPO010000172.1 GCA_946060825.1 uncultured Clostridia bacterium
AGCAGCAGCTTCACGATGGAGATGGCGGCGGCGCCGGCGCCGGAGGTGACGATCTTCACGTCCTCCTTCTTCTTGCCGACAACCTTCAGGGCGTTGGTCAGACCGGCCAGGGTGATGACGGCGGTGCCGTGCTGGTCGTCGTGGAAGATCGGAATGTCGCACTTTTCCTTCAGCTTGCGCTCGATCTCGAAGCAGCGGGGAGCGGAGATATCCTCGAGGTTGATGCCGCCGAAGGAGCCGGAGATGAGGTAGACCGCGTTGACGAACTCATCGACGTCCTTGGACTTGACGCAGAGAGGGAAGGCGTCGACGCCGCCGAAGGCCTTGAACAGAACGCACTTGCCTTCCATGACGGGCATACCGGCTTCGGGGCCGATGTCGCCAAGGCCGAGGACGGCGGTGCCGTCGGTAATGACGGCGCAGAGGTTGTGACGGCGGGTCAGCTCATAGGACTTCTCGATGTCCTTCTGGATCTCCAGGCAGGGCTGGGCGACGCCGGGGGTGTAGGCCAGGCTCAGGTCGTCCTTGGTGGCGACGGGAACGGTGGCGATGACTTCGATCTTGCCTTTCCACTCCTCGTGGAGTCTCAGGGATTCTTTTGCGTAGTCCATAGTATTGTTACCTCCAATTCAGTCTCAAAGGGATGGGTTCGTCAGTTCTTACTTCTCAAAGGGGAACTTGTAGTCCAGGCCGCACTCGTCGCGCAGGGCGATGAATTCCTTCTGGATGGTCTCGCCCACGGGCACGCCCTTGTCCTTGCGGTCCTGCCAGGCCAGGTATTCCTTCTCACCGGCGGTGTAGATGCGCTCGGCGCCGGGAGCCTTCTCGGAAGCGCGGAGGCCTCTGCAGATACCGCCGGCGGTCTTCTTGAAGGTGTCGAGACCCATGAAGAACTCGGGGTTGATGACGAAGAAGAAGTGGCCCAGACGGTACATCCGGTTGTTGCCGTTCTCGTCCTTGCCGCTCAGCTCCTTCATGAAGGGGCCGCCGGTCAGAGCCGCGGAGAGGATCTCCACGATGGTGGTGAAGCCGTAGCCCTTGAAGCCGCCGGTCTCCTCGCCGAGGCCGCCCAGGGGCAGCAGAGCGCACTTGCCGGCGCGCATATCGCGGAGGATCTTGCCGGAGTCGGTCAGGGTTTCGCCGTCCTTGGTAACGACCAGGCCAGCGGGGGTGGGCTTACCGGAGCGCTCATAGAACTCGATCTTGCCGTTCTGGATGGTGGAGGTGGCGCAGTCGAAGTTGAAGGGGAACTCCTCATCGGTGGGCATGGTGAAGGTCAGGGGGTTGGTGCCCATCATCGGCTCGACGCCGAAGGTCGGAGCGACGGAGGGACGGGCGTTGGTGCCGGAGATACCGATCATGCCGGCCTTCTCGGCCATGGTGGTCCAGTAGCCCGCGATACCGTAGTGGGTGGAGTTGTAGATGGCACCGCCGGCCATGCCGTACTTGCCGGCCTTCTCGATCAGCATTTCCATCATCTTGTGGCTGGCGACCATACCCATGCCGTTGTTGGCGTCCATGACGACGGTGGTGGGGGTGTCCTTGATGATGTCGATCTTGGTCACGGGCAGCAGGGTGCCGTTCTTGATCCGGTCGAGGTAGATGGGCTTGAAGCGGTTGCAGCCATGGCTTTCGATGCCGCGGCGGTCAGACTCCAGCAGCACGTCGGCGCAGATCTTGGCGTCCTCTTCCGGCACACCGTAGGCCTTGAAGACGTCGATCATAAAGTTGTTAATCAGTTCCCAGGATACATAAGGTCTCGTTTCCACGCTCATATTGGTTCATATCTCCTTTTCCAAAAATAGTGCACGAATTCGAATTCCCCTCGGGAAGATCTCGCTGACAGGATGCCCAGAATGTATGAAAAAAGAGCGCAACAAACCCAGTTTGCACTGTAGTTGTTACACTCAAAAACTCAAGCAACCATATCAGCTGCTATTATCTTACCAGAGGTTTTTCCAAAATGCAAGCCCTTTTTTGGAAAAACTCCGTTTATTTTGTTTTTGCTGCAGCCGGAGATTTTTTCCGCGGGACGTATCCGAAGGAGCGGTTTTTTCGTCTTATTAAATGAGGGCGGCCCCGGCTTGCCGGAGGACGCGCCCTGTGCTACAATCATGGAGAGAGGAGTGGTAGCATGAAGCTGGCACGATTGGCGGAGTATCGCTTCGTCCGGGCGCATCTCAGCTGCGTCCGCCATATCACCCTGGACCCCGGCGGGCCGGGCGTCATCCGTATCCATATGGTACCGCCATCCCAGCCCTGGAACCGGGCCGTACCTTGGCTGTTGATTCTCAACGGTCAGGACATCCTGCCCGTGGGTCTGAGCTGGGCTATCCTGTTGAGCTGCTTTATGGACAATCTGGAGCCCTATGAGGGACAGGAGCTGGAACAGGAGACCTGGGACACGGTGCTGAGCGCTGCGGTCCGGGATACGAAAAAGGTCTACCCGGCCATGACGGAGACGCTGATCCGGGAGGAGCTGCGGAAGCTGCTCGACTGTCTCGAGGCTGTGGCCCGGGGAAAGGAGCCGGAGGGAAAGCTCCGCACCGTGACCCTGGCCGGCTATGCTCCCTGTATGACGGCGCCCCACCGCATCGACCTGATGGTCAGCGCCATGGAGCGGGACGGCCATTGGCACTGCAACCAGAAGTGCCTCCACTGCTACGCCGCCGGCCAGACCGGGGCGGAAACCGAAGAACTGACCACGGAGCAGTGGAAGGAAGTCCTGAAGCGCTGTCGGTATGCAAAGATCCCCCAGATCACCTTTACCGGCGGCGAGCCGACCCTGCGGCCCGATCTTGTCGAGCTGGTGGAGGCGGCCCGGTGGTTCGTCACCCGGCTCAACACCAACGGCCGGCTGCTGACGGCGGACCTGTGCGAAAAGCTGCATGAGGCCAGCCTCGACAGCGTCCAGATCACCCTCTACAGCGCCGACCCGGCCATTCACAACGAGCTGGTGGGCGCTGAAGGCTTTGACGATACCGTGGCGGGCATCCGCAACGCCCTGGCCACCGGGCTGAACTGCTCGGTCAATACGCCCCTCTGCGCCCGTAACCGGGACTACCGGGCGGCGCTGGAGCTGCTCCACAGCCTTGGCGTCCGCTATGTGACCTGCTCCGGCCTGATCCCCAGCGGCAGTGCTCTGGGCGAGGCCAGTACGGCCACGGCCCTGACAGAGGCGGAGCTGGCGGAGATTTTGCGGGAGGCCGCCGGATTTTGTCGGGAGACCGGCATGGAGCTGAGCTTCACCAGCCCCGGCCAGGTGGCGGCGGAGACCCTCCGGGAGATCGGGATTCCGGAGATTCCCTCCTGCGGGGCCTGCCTGTCCAACATGGCCGTCCGTCCCGACGGCGTCGTAGTGCCCTGCCAGAGCTGGCTCTCCGGCCCGGGCCTCGGGAACATTCTGGAGACGCCCTGGGAGAAAATCTGGAACCACCCCGATTGCGCCGCTATCCGGGCGGTCAGCGCAGAGACGGATTTCACCTGCCAGCTTCGGCAGCGGGAAAAGGAGGCGGCGGTATGAAGCGGATTTCCCGAAGCCTGATTCTCTGCCTGTTGCTGGCGGTCCTGCTGGCTGTCCCCGCCGATGCGGCGGACCTCGACGCCATCCGTTCCTATGACATCTTTGTCTCAGCCAACGACGACGGCAGCTTGAACATGCGCTGCTACCTCGAATGGGAGGTGCTGGATAGCGAGAGCGAGGGACCCCTGACTTGGGTGAAGATCGGCATTCCCAACCGGCACGCGGCACAGCTCAAGGCTCTGTCCTCCAACATTGACCATCTGGAGCTGAACGGCTCCTACATCGAAGTCTATTTCGACCGGGAATATGAAGCCGGTGAGACGGTCAGCTTCGGCTTCTCCTGGGTGCAGAGCTATATGTACACCCTGCGGGAGAGCGGAGCCGCCACCTATATCTATACCCCCGGCTGGTTTGACGAGATCAGCGTGGACGCCATGACTGTTCACTGGGAGAAGGCGGGCGTCCGGGGCTACGAGGCCGACTTCGCTGCCCTGTCGGGCAGCGGCAGCGACGAGATGGCCGACGATGAGATCCTTGTGACCGCCGCGAACCTCGGCCACGGCGACAAGGTCACCCTGAAGGTCAACTATGCCGC
>CAMGPO010000173.1 GCA_946060825.1 uncultured Clostridia bacterium
GTTGAGATTGTCGCCGATTGCCATGCAGTCCGCCGTCGGGATGCCGAGGTAGTCCGCCAGACGGCGGAGGCCCAGGCCCTTGTCCACGGTGGGCAGGTTCAGCTCCAGATTCTCCGGAATGGAGTTGAGGATCGGCAGGCCTGCGGGAGCCAGCCGGGACCGGGCCAGCTGCTGGTCCGCCTCACAGCGGAAGAAGAGGTGGATTTTCGCCACCGGAGTTGTTCTGGTGCGCAGCAGTTCCTCCATGTCCGTGGGCGTCCGGGTTGTGCGGATGATGTCGATGTAATAGTGGTTGAGATATTCGTCGAGGTGGCTGAGGCGTCCCCGGTCCGTGTAGATGAAGCCGTCGGCCATGACCTCGAAGAGACAGTCGAGATTGCCCAGACGGCGGTAGAGATCCCGCACCGTGTCCATGGACAGGCCCTCGACATACAGCTCCCGGTTTTCCGTCACGTCGTAGACCGTGGCGCCGGAGCAGTTGATCATATAGTGCAGCTCCGGGAGCTGGCGGAGGATGTAGCGGCATTCGTCCCGGCAGCGGCCCGTGCCGAGGGCCAGGCGGATGCCATGCTCCGCCGCCGCCCGGAAGGCGGCCTGGGTGCCGGGGGTGATCTCGCCGCGGGAGTTCAGCAGGGTGCCGTCGACGTCGACGGCGATCAGTGATACAGCCATAGAATCCCTCAAATTCTCAGAATGAGACCAGTCTATCACAGATGGGACCGGGAGGCAAGACGGGAAACGGCCCATTTCCCAGGAAATCCGGCATTTTCGCCAAATTGCCGGAGCTTTGTTCCGCAATCGTCGGAACTGACAACTTTTTTTCTCTAAATCTTCCATATTCGGCGAAATACACATTGATAATACTCTTTTATTGTGCTAAACTTACAAAGATCATTGACGATATTTTCCTGAGAAAGCAGGTGCCGACCATGATGGAAACCTGGAAGCTGACCATTCCGGAGCTGAGCGGGGATACGCCCCGCCGTGCCTACGTCTATGTGCCGGATTCCTTCGGTGAGGATGAGACGCAGCGCTATCCGGTTCTCTATATGTTCGACGGCCACAACGTCTTTTTCGACGAGGACGCCACCTACGGCAAGAGCTGGGGCATGAAGGACTACATGGACTTCTCCGAGACCCAGCTCATCATTGCCGCCGTGGAGTGCAACCACAGTCCCGACGGCGGCCGCCTCTCCGAGTATTCCCCCTATGACTTCCGCGCCAGGGGCCTGGGCAATCTCAAGGGCCGGGGCCGGGAGACGATGGAGTGGATGGTAAACGAGTTCAAGCCCTACATCGACGAACACTATCCGACCCTGCCGGAGCGGGAGACGACCTTCATCGGCGGCAGCTCCATGGGCGGCCTCATGAGCCTCTACGCCGTGATGGAGTACAACGCCGTGTTCTCCCGGGCGGCCTGTCTGTCGCCCTCCCTCTGGTTCTCTGTCGCAAAGCTGGACGAGATGATCCGGGAGGCAAAGCTGCAGGGCGACACCGTGGTTTACATGGACTACGGTTCCCGGGAGCTGAGCTTCCACCCCAACATGGAGCGGCAGTTCACGCGGATCGCTTCGCAGCTCATCCACAAGGGCGTGTATCTCGACTGCCGGATCGTACCCGGCGGCAACCACAATGAAGCGAGCTGGGAGCGGCAGGTGCCCTTCTTCCTGAACACCCTGCTCTATGACAAGGAATGACAGAGGAATGACCATGGAAACACAGTATTTCAGACATTACAGCGCCTGCCTGGACCGCGACATGGAGTGCAAGGTCTACGGCCACGCCGGACGGCCCGTGCTCTTCATCCCCTGCCAGGACGGCCGGTTCTTTGACTTTGAGAACTACAAGATGGCCGACGTCTGGGCCCCCTGGATCGAGTCCGGTCAGGTGATGGTCTTTGCCATCGACACCATCGACCAGGAGACCTGGTCCAACAAGGGCGGCGACCCCGGCTGGCGGAGCTGGCGCCATGAGCAGTGGATGCACTACATTGTGGACGAGTTCGCGCCCTTCGTCCACCAGATGGTCAACGAGCGCAACGGCTGGGAGGGAACCCCGGGCATGATCGCCTTCGGCGCGAGCCTCGGCGCCCTCCACGCGGCCAACCTGTTCTTCCGCTGGCCCGGCCTCTTCTCCGGCCTGCTGGCCCTCAGCGGCATCTACACCGCCAGCTACGGCTTCGGCAGCTACATGGACGAGCGGGTCTACAACAACTCCCCGGTGGACTACCTGCGGAACATGGCCTGGGATCACCCCTACATCCAGGAGTACAACCGGAAGAAGGCCGTCATCTGCGTCGGCACCGGCCCCTGGGAGATCCCCGAGACGACTTTCGCCCTGCGGGACATCTTCGCCCAGAAGAACATCCACGTCTGGGTCGACGTCTGGGGCAAGGACTGCGCCCACGACTGGCCCTGGTGGTACAGGCAGGTGCCCTACTTCGTGCCCTACCTGCTGGGCTGATTCCATCAGAAAACCTGACGAAAAGAGAGGAAAATCCTATGAAAAACATCATCTTTATTTCCCCCAACTTCCCCACCAACTACTGGCAGTTCTGCCGGGAGCTGAAAAAGAACGGCATGAACGTCCTCGGCATCGGCGACCAGCCCTATCAGGAGCTGAGCCAGAACCTGCGCGAGAGCCTCAACGAGTACTACAAGGTCAGCAACCTGGAGAACTACGACGAGGTCTACCGCGCCGTGGCATTCTTCACCTTCAAGCACGGCCGCATTGACTGGCTGGAGTCCAACAACGAGTACTGGCTGGAGCGGGACGCCCAGCTCCGCACCGATTTCCACATCACCAGCGGCTTCCAGGTGGAGGATATGCCCCGGATCAAGTACAAGTCCAAGATGAAGCAGTACTACCGCAAGGCCGGCATCCCCGTGGCCCGCTATCATCTGGTCACCGACCTGGCCGGCTGCCGCACCTTCATCAAGAAGGTCGGCTATCCCGTCGTGGTCAAGCCTGACAACGGCGTCGGCGCCGCCGATACCGAGAAGCTCAAGTGCGACGAGGATCTCGTGAAGTTCTTCGAGAACCGGCACGAGAACGTCTCCTACATCATGGAGGAGTTCGTCCACGCCGAGGTAAACTCCTACGACGCCATCATCGACGCCAACGGCGAGCCGATGTTCGAGACCGGAAACGTCACCCCCATGTCCATCATGGACATCGTCAACGACAACGACAACAGCATCTACTACATCGTCAAGGATCTGGCCGAGGACACCCGGACTGCCGGCCGGGCTGCGGTCAAGAGCTTCGGCGTCCGCAGCCGCTTCGTCCACTTCGAGTTCTTCCGCCTGACCCAGGATCAGAAGGGCCTGGGCGAGAAGGGCCAGATCGTCGGCCTCGAGGTCAATATGCGCCCCTGCGGCGGTTTTACCCCCGACATGATCGACTTCGCCTACAGCACCGACGTCTACAAGATCTGGGCCGACATGATCGCCTTTGACCGTTCCACCGTCGCCGTCGGCGAGCACCAGTTCTGCGCCTACGCCGGCCGCCGGGACGGCAAGCACTTCGAGCTGAGCCACGACGAGATCATGGCCAAGTACGGCAGCCACATCCGCATGGTCGGCCGCATCCCCGACGTCCTCTCCGGCGCCATGGGCAACCAGATGTACATCGCCACCTTCCCGACCCGGGAAGAGCTGGACGCCTTCTACGGCGACATCCTCCGCACCTGCTGAATTTCCACGCGGGCAGCCAACCAGCTGCCCGCTTTTCTGTTGTGCGCCCGTACAGACTGTCATTCTGAGCGAAGCGAAGAATCTTTTGTCCCCAAGGCCCCCTTGTAAAAGGGGGCTGTCAGCCGTCAGGCTGACTGGGGGATTCACGGTTATCGAAACGTCGGCAACTATCGGGAATCCCTCCGTCATGCTTCGCATGACACCTCCCCTGAAAGGGAAGGCTTTGAGGTTTCTGCGCCGCCGGAAGGCTCCCCATGAGGGGAGCTGTCGCCGGAGGCGACTGAGGAGTTGTAAGGAAACAATGTGAAAATCGGCAGGTCCACGGCGGGACACGCGGATCCCGCCCTACTGGGTCATCGATCAAGAACGTAACGCAGTCATTCTGAGGCGCTTGCGCCGAAGAATCTTTTCGGAGCCGGGTGC
>CAMGPO010000174.1 GCA_946060825.1 uncultured Clostridia bacterium
CATCATTTAAAACATACATCATTTTATCAATATATTTTTCTGATATTTTTCTTTCAAACGATTGTATCCATAGTTCAGAACCTCGGTTTCGGAGCCGCCGGTGGCGGCAGGGTGGAAAGCGGGCGGCTTACAGGGTCTTGAGGAAATCCTCAAGGCGGTCGAGACCGGTTTTCAGCGTCTCGTCGCCGTAGCAGTAGGTCAGGCGGATGTGGCCCTCGCCGCCGAAGCAGGCGCCTGGTGTGGCAGCCAAACCGGCCTCCCGGATCATCCGGGTGCAGAAGGTGCCGGAGTCCATGCCGTAGGCAGCGATCGACGGGAAGACGTAAAACGCCCCGTCGGGCCGCGTGACCGGCAGGCCCATGGCGTCCAGCCGCGAGAGGACGTAGGCCCGGCGGCGGCGGTAGGTCTCCACCAGCTCGTGGGGGTCGAAGTCAAGAGCCCGGATGCAGGCGCTCTGGAAGGGGGCCGGAGTGGAGACAACCATGTACTGATGCAGCAGCTCCAGCCGCTCCTTGACGGTGCGGTCGGCCAGCAGGTAGCCCACCCGCCAGCCGGTCATGGCGTAGGGCTTGGAGAAGCTCTGCACCACCAGAAGCTGCTCCCGCAGATCCCGGTTTTCGGCGAAGGAGTGATAGTCCTCGGTGTAGATGAGCTGGCGGTAGACGTCGTCGCAGATGACGAAGATGTTCCGGCCCTCCACGGCCTCGCGGACGGTCCGCAGGCTCTCCGCCGTGTAGACACAGCCGGTGGGGTTGTTGGGGGAGTTGAGGACGATGGCCTTGGTTTTTTCCGTGATGCAGGCCCGGAGGCGGTCCGGGTCGATCTGGAAGCCGTCGGCCGCCGTCGGCAGGGGGACGAAGACGCCGCGGCAGAGCTTGACGATCTCCTCATAGAGGACGAAGGCCGGCGTGGGGACGATGACCTCGTCGCCAGGGTTCAAGACGCCGAAGAGGGAGAGGAAGAGGGCCTCTGTGGCCCCGGCGGTGACGATCACCTCGTCAGGGCTGTAGTCCATGCCGTTTTTCACCGCCTCGAAGGCGGCGATCTTCTCCCGCAGGGCGGCCAGGCCGTTGTTCTCAATGTAGTGGGTCTCGCCCCGGTCCAGGGCCGCCTGGGCCTCGGCCCGGACGGGGGCCGGGGTGTCGAAGTCCGGCTCGCCCAGGGTCAGGCTGATGCAGCCCGGCGTCTCCCGGGCCAGCTTGGCGTAGACCCGGATGGCGCTGCGGTTGGAGGCGTAGAGGGCGGTGTTCAGACAGTCCCGCATAGTCGCCTCCGGCTCAGAGAGTCCGCAGGGCGTCCTGCAGGGCGGTCTTCTCCGAGGTGCCTGCGTCCTTGTACTTGATGACCCGGGCCGGGCAGCCGGCCACGACGGCGTTCTCCGGCACGTCCTCGATGACGACTGCGCCGGCCGCCACGACGGATCCGCGGCCCACGTGGACGCCCTCGATGACGACGGCGTTGGCGCCGACCAGCACCTCATCCTCGATGATGACGGGGGTGGCGGAAGCCGGCTCGATGACGCCGGCCAGAACGGCGCCCGCGCCGATGTGGCAGTGCTTGCCGACGGTGGCCCGTCCGCCGAGGACCGCGCCCATGTCGATCATGGTGGCCTCGCCGACGACAGCGCCGATGTTGAGAATTGCGCCCATCATGATGACGGCCCCGTCGCCGATCTCCACCTGCTCCCGGATGATTGCGCCCGGCTCAATGCGGGCGTGCAGGTTCTTCGTGTCCAGCAGGGGAATGCCGCTGTTGCGCCGGTCGCTCTCGACAACCAGGTCGGCAATCTTGTCCTGGTTGGCCTCCAGAATGGGGCGCAGGGCCTCCCAGTCGCCAAAGACGACCTTGTCGCCCGCGCCGAAGACCTTGGCCTCGCCGTAGTCGATGGGGGCGGTCTCCTTGACGTAGACCTTGACCGGGGTTTTCTTCTTGGATTCTGCGATGTAGCGGATGATTTCCTGTGCGTCCATGGCTCTTATCCTTTCATCATGTCCTGCATCGTATACAGGCCGGCGGGCTTGCCCGCCAGGAATTCCGCCGCCGTCAGGGCGCCCTCGGCAAAGAGGGTTCGGTCCTCGGCTTCGTGCTTGAGGGTGATGGTCTGGGTGCCGGTGGTCACGAGGATTTCGTGGGTGCCCACCTCGTTGCCCAGTCGCAGGGAGTGGATGCCAATGTCCTGGGGCTTGCGGCGGCCGTTCTCATGGCGGCCGATCACATATTCGGCCTCGGGCCGGACCTCCCGGATGGCGTCTGCCAGCAGCAGGGCTGTTCCACTGGGGACGTCCAGTTTCCGGTTGTGGTGGGCCTCGACAATCTCAATGTCAGCGTCGGGGAACCACTTGGCCGTCTCCTTGGCCAGCCGGGCCAGCAGGGCGATGCCGAGGGACATATTGTAGGAGAAGAAGATGGGAATTTCCTGGGCGGCCTCCTCGATGGCGGCCCGCTCCTCCGGCGTGTGGCCGGTGGTGGCGATGACGGCGGGAAGCTTCCGCGCCCGGCATTCCGTCAGAAGGGGGATGGTTGCGCTGTGGTGGGAGAAGTCAACGACCATATCAGCCTCGCCCTGATAGTCCGCGAGGGAAAAGAGGGGGCCTTCGACGCTGATGCCGGCGGCCAGGGTGTGGCCCTTCTGCGGCAGCAGTTCGGCGATCTTGCGGCCCATGTGGCCGGTGATGCCCTGTACGATGATCTGCATGGCAGCCACCTCAGCCGATCAGGCCCTGACGGCGCATCTCGTCCAGTAAAGCGCCGCGGGTCCGGTCCTCCATCTGGGTCAGAGGCAGGCGGACGTAATTCTCGCAGAAGCCCATGGCGGCCATGGCGGCCTTGACGGGGATGGGGTTGACCTCGGAGAAGAGCGCGTTAATCAGCGGCAGCAGCTCGCACTGAAGCTTCGCGCTGCCCTGGATGTCGCCGTCCCAGAAGCGGCGGCACATTTCGACGGTCTTAGCCGGCATCACGTTGGAGAGGACGGAGATGACGCCGCTGCCGCCCATGGAGAGCAGGGGAACGGTCTGGTCATCGTTGCCGGAGTAGAGGGCCAGGCGGTTGCCCACCAGGGACATGGTCTTGACGATGGCAGAGATGTCGCCGTTGGCTTCCTTGAAGCCGGCAATGTTGGGATGGCCGGCCAGGGCGGCGTAGGTTTCCGGGGCGATGTTGACGCCGGTGCGGGAGGGGACATTGTAGAGGATCAGGGGCTTCGTCGAGGCGTCGGCGATGGCCGTGTACATCTGGATGAGGCCCTTCTGGGTGGCCTTGTTGTAATAAGGGGTGACAACCAGCATGGCGTCGGCCCCGGCTTCGCAGGCGGCCTTGGTCAGCTCAATGGCATGGGCGGTGTTATTGGAGCCGGTGCCGGCAATGATGGGCACCCGGCCGGCGGCCCGCTCGACGGCGTAACGGATAACGGCGTTGTGCTCCTCAGTGGAGAGGGTGGAGCCTTCGCCGGTGGTTCCGGCGATGACAAGAGCGTTAATTCCTTCTTCGATCTGCCAGTCGATCAGGCGGCCGAAAGCGCCGTAATCGACGCCGTCTTCGGTGGTGGGGGTGATGAGGGCGGTGGCGACGCCGCGGAAAACAGGATTGGTTGTCATGGCGGAATTCTCCTTTTCTGATTCGGATGGAACTGATATTGCGGCACTGAATAAAAGAAGCGGCCAATGATTTTGCATCGGCCGCGATCAGACAGAAACCGGTCCGGACGCTTCCGGGCCTCTCGTGCAACATCGACCAGCTCTCCGCAAAATGCGACAGTCAGACGGATATTCTCCGCCTGCCCAGCAGAAGCCCGGCACGCCTCCGCTTCGGCAGCGGCCCCTTTCCGCACCGGCAACGGCCCTGCCGCGGGCCTTCCACCGGCGCATACTTCTGACACGCTGCGCCTCTAATACAGTTGCAATATGAAGTTTTCTACATTGTACCGCGGCCAGCCCCGCCGGTCAATAGCCAGTAAGTGCCAAATCTGCCCGGGAGATTGCAAAAAATGCCATATAAAATGCCGAAAATACAAAAGATCATGCAGAAAATGCCATGGGGGTCCTCCTTACAAAAAGGTAAGGAAAATGTAAGGCAAGGGTAGGGCAAAGGGGGCGGCGGCCGGTTCG
>CAMGPO010000175.1 GCA_946060825.1 uncultured Clostridia bacterium
ACAGAGCGGTGTTCTCACCGTTCATGTCGGTGTTGGCGGAGCAGTGCATGGAGGCGATGCCCTTCAGAGGCAGGTAGTAGTTCATCATGGAGAACATACCCTTCTTCATCTCACCGCCGTACCAGGTGTTGATGATGACCTGCTCACGGGAGGTGATATTGAAGATGGCGGCGGTCTCGGAGTTCAGGCCCAGCTCCTTGTAGTTCTCGACCTTGGCCTTGGAAGCGTTGTAGGAGATGAAGTCCGGCTCGAAGTTGGCCAGTTCTTCCTCGGTGGGCTGGATGAACATATTCTTGACGAAATGAGCCTGCCAGGCGACTTCCATAATGAAGCGGATGGCCATGCGGGTGTCCTTGTTGGTGCCGCAGAAGACGTCCATGACGTACAGCTTCTTGTTGGAGAGCTCCTTCAGCGCCAGCTCCTTGCAGGCAGCCCAGGCTTCCTGGGAGGCGGGCTTGTTGTCGTTCTTGAACTCGTCGGAGGTCCACCACACGGTGTCCTTGGAGTTCTCGTCCATGACGATGAACTTGTCCTTGGGAGAACGGCCGGTGTAGATACCGGTCATGACGTTGACAGCACCCAGCTCGGTCATCTGGCCCTTTTCAAAGCCTTCCAGAGAGGGATCCATCTCTGCTTCAAACAGTTCCTCATAAGAGGGGTTGTGCACTACCTCGGTAACACCGGTAATGCCATACTTTTCCAGAGCATTAATTTCCATTGATTGAACCTCCTGAAAATCCATTGTGCGTCGGAATCAAGCGCACAAATTATTGATAAGATCGGTGAAATGCCAATGTTCACCGCTTACTATGATACCACCTTTTTGTATACTTTTCTATTGTTTTTTCCCCTGTCCAAAATTTTCGTCAAAACACCGAATTTTTCCTTTTTTATCGGTAAAAGCGTATCGTTTCGTGTGCATAATGACGAAACTCTCTTCCCTATTCCTGGCCTATTTTGCATCGATTCTGTCCAATTTATCGAAAATGTAAAAAAGACGGAGGAAGCGACGCTTCCTCCGTCTCAGCACACCGGGGATTATTTCAGTTTTTCGCAGAACATTCTGCCGAGGCGCTCGGTGGCGAGCCGGATCTTTTCCGGCGGAACAGCACCGAAGGAGATGCGCATACAGTTGGTGATGGGCGCGCCGTCCGGGAAGAACTTCTCGCCCGCCACATAGGAGACCTTGACGTCCTTGCGGGTAACTGCCTCCCGAAGCAGCTCCGTGGTGTTCAGGCCGCCGGGAAGCTGTGCCCAAGTGAAGAGGCCGCCGTCGGGATAGGTGAACTTTGTTCCCTCGGGGAAGTACTTTGTCAGGCACTCCACCATGGTGTCGCGGCGCTCCCGATAGAGGTCGCAGATCATCTTGTGGTGGGCCGGGTAGTAGCCCCGTTTGAAGAACTCGGCGCATAGAATCTGTGGAAGCAGGGAGGTATGGGAGTTCAGGGCAGACTTGGCATCCTTCAGGTGCTCCGCCATCTTCGCGTCGTTGGCCACCATGTAGCCCAGGCGGCTGCCGGCAGAGAAGATCTTGGAGAAGCTGTTGCCCAGAATGACATTGCCGCTGGTGTCAAACGACTTGATCGGCGGCAGATCCTCGCCGCTGTAGCGAATATCACGGTAGGGATCGTCCTCCATGACCAGGACGTCGTACTCCGCAGCGATCTCTGCCAGACGCTTCCGGCGCTCCAGGCACAGGGTCCGGCCGCTGGGGTTCTGGAAGGTGGGGATGACATAGACCATCTTGGGGTTATATTTTTTGATCTTATCCTCCAAATCCTCCATAATCATGCCGTCATCGTCCATCTCGACGCCGATGCACTTGGCCTCAAACATCTCAAAGGTCTCGATAGCATGGACAAAGGTGGGCTTCTCCACCAGAATGATATCGCCGGGGTCAATGAACAGCTCACAGGTCAGGGAGATGGTTTCCAGGCCGCCGACCGTGACCATGATCCGGTCTGGGGACGTATGGACGCCCTTCGGTTCCAGAAGCTGTTCGACGATAACCTCCCGTAGGTCCAGGGCGCCTGCCGTGGGGCCGTACTGGAGCGCCTCGATGCCGCGGGTCTCCCTGCGGAGAATGTCATTGCTGATTTCCCGGAGCGTATCCACCGGCAGCGCCTCCTTGGCAGGCGCGCCGATTCCCAGGGAGATCAGTTCCGGGTCGCCCAGGGCGCCGAACAGCCCCTTGACCACCGCTGCGGTCTCCGCCATGGCGTCCATTCTGCGGGCATATTTCTGCATATCCAATCCCTCCCGTCAGGATGGTACGATCACTTCAGATACTTTTCGTCAAACTCTGCGAAGAGTTCGTTAAACGGCGCGATGTCGCCGATGACATGATAGACATGCTCCTCGCCGGGGAAGTTGCCGGCCTTGATGTCGTCGGAGTACTGCTTGAAGGCGTCGATGACAATGGGGGCGATCTCCGCATACTTCTTGATGAACTTGGGAGTGAAGGCCTGGAACATGCCGATGGTGTCGGCGAAGATGGTCAACTGGCCGTCGCAGGGAGCGCCAGCGCCGATGGAGTACACGGGAATGGTGAGCAGCTTGTGGATTTCCGCAGTGACCTCGGGCGGAACTGCCTCAACCAGCAGGAAGTTGGCGCCGGCTTCCTGAACAGCCAGAGCGTCTTCCAGAACGGCACGGGCACTCTCGACCGTACGGCCCTGGGCCTTGTGGCCGCCGAGCACGCCGGAGGACTGGGGAGTCAGGCCGATGTGGCCAAAGACCAGAATGCCGCAGTTGCGGATGGCGCGGATGCGGCTGGCAACGGTCTTGCCGCCTTCGAGCTTGATGGCGTCCACACCGCCTTCCTTCAGGAAGCGGATAGCGTTGCGGGCGGCTTCCTCATCGGAGGTCTGGTAGGAGCCGAAGGGCATATCGCCGACAACGAAGGTGTTGG
Organism: uncultured Clostridia bacterium; assembly: GCA_946060825.1. GTDB lineage: Bacteria > Bacillota > Clostridia > Oscillospirales > Oscillospiraceae > RGIG3159. Next base: position 2,912 of record CAMGPO010000175.1, read on the forward strand.
GAGCGCCGCGGCGGACAGCCTGGCAATGCTCGATGCACATATCCATGGTCACGGGGATGGTGCTGTCAAAGCCCTCGACGACCATGCCCAGGGAGTCGCCGACCAGGATCATGTCGATGCCGGCCGCTTCGGCAAAGGAGGCAAAGGGAGCGTCATAAGAGGTAATCCAGGACGCCTTTTCGCCGTTCTGCTTCATCTTGTAGAGGTCAAGTACAGTTTTCTTTTTCATTGAGGAAACATCCTTTCCAACTTTTTGTTGTGCGGTATTACCGCACATTGTTCTTTTTTTGCTCGCTCCTATTTTACTACAGAATTGAAAAAAATCAAGCGGTTTCAAAAAAAATGTGAAAGTGCAAAAAGAAAGCGCCCAAAACAGGGCGCTTTCCACAATAATTCTTCTCTGCGGGGCTCAGTACAGCAGGCCGGAGAGCCGGTCCGCCTGATCCTGCAGGGCATTTCGGCACTGGGCGATCTTCTCCTCCGTCATCCGTACCTTGGGGCCGGAGCAGCTGATGGCAGCCACCGGCCGTTTGGCGCCGTCCATAATCGGGACTGCCACACAGATCAGGCCGTACTCCAGCTCCTCCCGGTCAACGGCATAGCCATTCCAGCGGACCCGCAGCAGTTCCTGCCGCAGGTCGGCCTCCGTGACGATGGTATTCTCCGTAAAGGCCTGGAAATGGAAGCCGCGGATGATCTCCTCGCGCTCCACATCCGGCAGGCGGGCCAGAATGACCTTTCCAACGGCGGAGCAGTACATGGGCAGGCGCTGGCCTGTCCGCGTACAGATACGCATGGAGTGCGTGCTCTCCTTTTTAATCATATAGACCACATCGCCGCCGTCCGGGCGGACAAAATTCACCGTCTCCTCCAGCTGCTCTGCCAGCGCATCCAGCGTCGGCATCACCATCCTTCTGGTGTCGGCGTTGACGCGGCTACCCAACCGGAACAGCTCCAGACCGAGGCGGTAGCGCCCCGTCGTCGGATCCTGCTCCAGCAGACCGGTCTCCGTCAGCGTAGTCACCAGCCCAAAGGCTGTGGACTTGTTCAACTTGGTTCTGGATGCGATTTCCGTTACACCCAGCAGCTCCTGTTCCTCAAAACAATGAAGAATCTCTACGGCACGACCTACGGACTGGATCATTTTTACCCCTTCTTTCAAAATTTTATTTGGTATATCATAGCACAATTTTG
>CAMGPO010000176.1 GCA_946060825.1 uncultured Clostridia bacterium
TCTGCGCAGCACCGGTGATCATGTTCTTGATATAGTCGGCGTGGCCCGGGCAGTCGACGTGAGCATAGTGACGCTTCTCGGTCTCATACTCAACGTGAGCGGTGTTGATGGTGATGCCGCGCTCTCTCTCTTCGGGAGCCTTGTCGATGGAAGAGTAGTCGGTGTACTCAGCCTTGCCCTGCAGAGCCAGGAACTTGGTGATGGCAGCGGTCAGGGTGGTCTTGCCATGGTCGATGTGACCGATGGTGCCGATGTTTACATGGGGCTTGGTTCTTTCAAATTTCTGCTTAGCCATTGAAAAAATCCTCCTTGTAATGGTAGTAAATGTTCACTTCACTAGCTAATTTGTACTATACACGAAAGCTCGCCGTTTTACAAGCGGAATTTAGCCTTTATTCCGCTTTGCGACAATTTCCTCCTGGACCGACTTCGGCAGTTCCTGATAGAAGCTGGGCTCCATCGAGTACTGGCCGCGGCCCTGGGTGGCGCTGCGCAGGTCCGTCGCATAGCCGAACATTCTGGCCAGCGGGACGTTGGCGTCGATCTGGGTGGTGCCGTTGTTGGGCTCCATGCCGAGAACGCTTCCGCGGCGGGCGCTGACGTCGCCGATGACATCGCCGGTGTATTCCTCCGGAACAATGACGGAGACCTTCATGATCGGCTCGAGGATGGCAGGGCTGGCCTTCTTGCAGGCCTCCCGGAAGGCCATGGAGCCGGCGATCTTGAAGGCCATATCCGAGGAGTCGACCTCGTGATAGGAGCCGCCGGTGACGGTGACCTTGACGTCCACAACGGGATAGCCTGCGGCCACACCGGCCTGCATGGCGCCGCGGATGCCCTGGTCGATGGCGGGAATATACTCGCCGGGAATGTCACCGTTGCGCACCTGGTCGATGAACTCGTAACCCTTGCCGGGCTCGTTCGGCTCGACGGTGAGCTTGACATGGCCGTACTGGCCCTTGCCGCCGGACTGGCGGACATACTTTTGGTCGATGGAAGCGGCCTTCTTGATGGTCTCCTTGTAGGCGACCTGGGGCGCGCCGACATTGGCCTCAACCTTGAATTCCCGCAGCAGGCGGTCGACGATGATCTCCAGATGGAGCTCGCCCATACCGGCGATGATGGTCTGGCCGGTCTCCTCGTCCGTATAAGTACGGAAGGTGGGGTCCTCTTCTGCCAGCTTCATCAGCGCGATGGTCATCTTCTCTTCGCCGGCCTTGGTCTTGGGCTCGATGGCGACGCGGATGACGGGCTCGGGGAATTCCATGGACTCCAGAATGATGGGGGCCTTGTCATCGCAGAGGGTATCGCCGGTGGTGGTGTTTTTGAGGCCCACTGCCGCGACGATATCGCCGGAATAGACCGTGCTGATATCTTCTCTGTGGTTGGCGTGCATCTGAAGGATGCGGCCAAGCCGCTCTCTGGAGTTCTTGTTGGCGTTCAGCACCGTCTTGCCGGATTCCAGCATGCCGGAATACACGCGCATGAAGCACAGCTTGCCAACATAGGGGTCGGTTGCGATTTTGAATGCGAGGGCAGCGAAGGGAGCGCTGTCGTCGGAAGGACGGGTCTCCTCTTCCTGCGTCTTGGGATTGACACCAGCGATTGCCGGGACATCAACAGGGGACGGCAAATAGTCCACGATAGCATCAAGCAGTTCCTGAACGCCCTTGTTGCGGTAGGAAGTGCCGCAGCAGACAGGGATCATCCGGTTGCCGATTGTCGCGCTTCTGATTGCCTTCTTGATCCGGTCGGCGTCGATCTCTTCGCCTTCCAGATAGAGCTCCATGATTTCTTCGTCCTCATCGGACACGGCTTCCATCAGCTTTTCGCGGTACTCATCCGCGAGATCCTGCAGATCAGCGGGGATCTCCTCTTCCCGCATGTCCTTGCCGAGCTCATCATAGAAAACATAGGCCTTCATCTTGATGAGGTCGATGACGCCGCGGAAGTCCGCTTCGGCGCCGATGGGAAGCTGTACGGGAATCGCGTTGCACTTCAGCCGCTCGTGCATCATATTCAGCACGCGGAAGAAATCGGCGCCCATAATGTCCATCTTGTTCACATAGACAATACGGGGTACACCATACTTGTCAGCCTGTCTCCAGACGGTTTCAGTCTGAGGCTCGACACCGCCCTTGGCGCAGAGCACTGTGACCGCACCGTCGAGCACACGCAGGGACCGTTCAACTTCGACGGTGAAGTCGACGTGGCCCGGGGTGTCGATGATGTTGAGCCGGCAGTGTCTCCAGAAGCAGGTCGTTGCAGCAGAAGTGATAGTGATGCCACGCTCCTGCTCCTGCTCCATCCAGTCCATGGTGGCCGTGCCGTCATGGGTCTCACCGATCTTGTAGTTTACGCCGGTGTAGAACAGAATGCGCTCAGTTGTTGTTGTCTTTCCAGCATCGATATGCGCCATAATACCAATATTTCTTGTGTTTTCAAGCGAGTATTGTCTGGGCATATGTCTGCTCCTTTATTACCAACGGAAATGAGAGAATGCCTTGTTGGCTTCCGCCATCTTATGGGTATCCTCACGCTTCTTCACAGAAGAACCAGTGTTGTTGCAGGCATCCATGATCTCGCCTGCAAGCCGCTCCTTCATCGTGGTTTCGCTGCGCTTACGGCTGTAGCTGGTCAGCCAGCGCAGGCCCAGAGTCTGTCTTCTCTCAGCTCTGACCTCGATAGGAACCTGATACGTTGCGCCGCCGACACGGCGGGACTTGACTTCCACGGAAGGCATGATGTTTTCCATGGCCTCCTGGAATGCTTCCAGCCCATTTTTACCGGTCTTTTCCTCGATGATGTGGAATGCATCATAGACGACCTTCTGTGCGACACCCTTCTTGCCGTCCAGCATGATGCTGTTGACAAGCTTGGTGACCAGCACGGAATTGTAAATGGGATCGGGAAGAACTTCTCTTTTGGGAACATTACCTCTTCTGGGCACGTCGCTTCCCTCCTTCACAAATTATGATTTCATAGGTACTTCGAAGGGCTCTCCCCTTCGTTGGTGCCTGCCTGAGGTTTTATACATTATATAAAAACGTCAAGCAAGGCGGTGCCTTGCAATAAGGCGTGAACGTGCTGTTTGGGGAAGAATTACTTCTTCTTGCCGGCCTTGGGCTTCTTGGCGCCGTACTTGGAACGAGCCTGCATACGACCCTGCACACCCTGGGTGTCCAGCGTGCCGCGGATGATGTGGTAACGGACGCCGGGGAGGTCCTTGACACGGCCGCCGCGGATCAGGACGACGGAGTGCTCCTGCAGATTGTGGCCGACACCGGGGATATAGGCGGACACCTCATAGCCATTGGTGAGGCGGACACGGGCGATCTTACGCAGCGCGGAGTTCGGCTTCTTGGGGGTGGTGGTACGAACTGCGGTGCAGACGCCTCTCTTCTGGGGGGAAGACAGATCCGTGGGACGGTTTTTCAGGGTGTTGATACCCTTCTGCAGAGCCGGAGCGGTGGACTTGTAGGTGACCTGCTCTCTGCCCTTTCTGACCAACTGATTAAAAGTAGGCATAGGTTTCTCCTTTCTTCAAAAAATTTCCTGCTCACGCAGGTTATTCTAACCGGAAATACCGCCGGTATTCCGGAAGAATTCAAATTTTCTCAGCGGATGATGGCCGCGACGGCGGCCCCGACCTCGATGGAACAGGCTTTTCCAAGCTCCGCCATGGTCGGAACTGAGACGACAGGCACGCCAGCCTCGGCGCAGGTCTCCCGAACCGGCGCCGTCAGGCGCAGATCTGCGTTTTCCGCGATGAAGACCGTGGTGGCCGTGCCTTCTCTCAGTGCTTTCCGGAGCTGTTTGATTCCAACAACCCGCTTTGCAGTCTTGAGTTCCTGCAGCACTGTCCGCACCTCCGATGGCATAAAAATACACGTGTGCCCACGCAGTTAAGAATTATAGCAGATTTCACGAAACACGTCAATCTTTTTTGTGAGAAATTTTTTGAAAAACCCGATCATTTTCACTGGGGTTTTCGCCGTTTCCCCGCCCTGGCCGCCGGAAAAAGGCAGCCGTCTCTCTGTGGGAGACGGCTGCCGGATTTCGTTCTCGGGCGGGCCTGCTTATT
>CAMGPO010000177.1 GCA_946060825.1 uncultured Clostridia bacterium
CATGGGTGCCGCTGACGACCTGGCCGGCGCCGCTTCCAATGCCTGCCTTAGCGGCCCGCTTTTTTCCGGCGGGCATAGAGCCGGTCAGCAGACAGCAGGTGACGCCCAGACGGGCCAGAAGCGGTTCCAGCGACTTAAAGTGCTGTTCTGCCAGAATCTCGGTTGGGGCCATCAGAGCCGACTGCAGGCCGTTCTGGGCGGCGCAGACCATGGCGGCGGCGGCCACCATCGTCTTGCCGCTGCCCACGTCGCCCTGCAGCAGGCGGTTCATCGGAATGTCCCGACGGAAGTCGGCGCAGATCTCGCTGATGGCTCTCTGCTGAGCGCCGGTCAGGGAGAAGGGCAGGGCAGCATAGAAGTCCTCCAGATAGACGTGGCCCATGGGACGCCGGTGGACGGTGGCCCGGCGGGCCCGCATCAGGGACAGACCGCAGGAAAAGACGAAAAATTCCTCAAAAACAAGCCGTTTTTTGGCTGCCTCCAGAGCCTCAAAAGAAGGCGGACAATGGATATCCCGGTATGCTGTCCGTGGGTCGGTTAAGCCGAATTCAGAGATAGCCTTCTCCGGCAGAATCTCCTCCACCTGTGACAGGCAGTTGTCGAGGACAGTCTGAACAGCCTTCCGGATGACATTGTTGGAGATTCCCTCGGTCAGAGGGTAGATCGGGAGAATGCAGTTCGTGGTCAGACCGGTCTGATCCAGCGGCTCAAAGGTTGGATTCCGCATCCCGGTTCCCGTCAAGCCGCCGTCCAGGGTGCCGTAAAACAGATAGCTTTCGCCGTAGTGCAGACGCTCAGCGGTAAAGCGCTGGTTGAAAAAGGTCAGTTTCAGCCGGCCGGTCTCGTCGGCTACCGTGACATGGGTGATGTCCAGCCCCCTGCGGATGTGGGCTGTCCGCGGCTCCGAGATGACCATGGCTTCAAAGCAGGCAGGTTCCTGAGGGTTCAGCCGGGCGATGGGCAGGCGGGTGGTGCGATCCTCGTAGGCTCGGGGGAAGTAGGTGAGCAAATCCAGCAGGGTGCGGACGCCCAGGACGGCAAACTGCTCCTCTTTTTTGGGACCGATGCCGGGCAGTACCCGAATGCTGTCGGAGAGTACCATGGGATTCACGTCCTTCCTGTTGGTATACCGGCGTCTGGCAGCGCATAGGCTTGTGCCGGAGGGGATGCAAATGAAACAGATTCTGGCAGCGGTGCTGCTGGCAGTCTCTCTGCTGACGTCCGGAGAGACTGTGCCGCAGAAGGATTACTATGACAGCGGAATCACCGTCCGGCTGCTCGAGAACGGGACAATCCTGGAGCTGACGCTCCACGACTATCTGATCGATGTGGTGCTGCAGGAGATGCCGGCCTCATTTTCCCTGGAGGCCCTGAAAGCCCAGGCTGTAGCGGCGCGAACCTATACCATGCGCCGCATCTACTTCGGCAGCGCCCACGGCGACGCGGACGTCTGCGGCGACTCGACCTGCTGCCAATGCTACCTGGACGAGGCAGAGGGACGGACCGTCTACGGCGACGGCTACGCGGAGGCCCGGGACAAGGTCCGGCAGGCCGTGGAAGAGACCGATGGCATGGTTCTCGTTTATGGGGAAGAGTTGATCGAGGCTGCCTACTTTTCCAGTACCGGCGGCAGCACGGAGGCGGCCGCCGCAGTCTGGGGCGGGGATGTGCCTTATCTCCAGCCGGTATCCAGTCCGGAGGAAATCCGGCTCACAGAACAGACCGTGACGCCGGAACAGTTCCGAGCAGCTCTGCCGGAGGCGAACCTTAGCGGCGAGCCGGTATCCTGGTTCGGCGGTGTAACATATACCGAAGGCGGTGCAGTGGAATCCATGACCATTGGAGGCGAGGTCTATACCGGCGCGGCACTGCGGAGCCGGTTTGCCCTGAAATCCACTCGGTTCACCACGGCGGTTACAGCTGACGGCATCGTCTTTGTGGTGACGGGTGCCGGACACGGCGTCGGCATGAGCCAGTACGGAGCAGACGCCATGGCAGAGGCCGGCAGCAGCTTCCGGCAGATTCTGGAGCATTATTATACCGGCGCCGAGGTACGGCAGCTTTACTGAAAAAGGCGGTGTGATCGAAGGATCACACCGCCTTTGGTCTGTTCAGATCACAGCAGATTCAGCACGAAGGTCAGCAGAACAAACACACCGGCGATCCACTTGGTGGCAGAAGCCAGCTTGGCGTCAAGGGTCTTGGACTTGCCCTTGCCCAGGAATGTTTCAGAACCGCCGCCGATGGCGCCGGAGAGACCGGCACTTTTACCGGACTGAATGGTGATAATGGCAATCAGACCGATTGCACAGAGAACCTGAATTGCCATGATAACATAAGTAAGCGTCGTCATCGTAAAACCTCCAGAAATATCCACACGGGACTTATCATCGTAAAGCAGAGCTTATTTTACTACAGCCCTGTGGAAAAAGCAAGCGCTTTTTCAAAAACTAATTTTTCTTTTTCGCCTGGATTTGGCTCCTGATGCGGAAAAAGTATATTTTCACCGGTGGAGATGCATTTCAGTAGTCTGTCCGGACACACTGCTGTGGCGGAGGCATTCAGCCCAGGGCCATTCATGTGTGAAAACCGAGACCGGCAGATATTTCGCGTATACCGGCAGGAAAATCCTTCTTTTCGAGGAAACGGCACCTGCGGAACTGTACAGACAGGGCGGTACGGCGGAAAAGAAGCGGGGCTGTTCGGCTTATTTTGTCACCCAGTTGCCGGTAGCGGCACAGGTCAGGTAGGCGTTGATAAATCCATCCAGATTGCCGTCCATGACAGAGGCAATGTTGGAGGTTTCAAAGCCGGTACGGGTGTCCTTGACCAGCGTGTAGGGCATGAACACATAGTTGCGGATCTGGCTGCCCCATTCGATCTTCTGCTGAACGCCCTTGATGTCGGAGATCTTTTCCAGATGTTCCCGCTCCTTGATCTCGACCAGCTTGGAGCGCAGCATTTTCATACAGGTTGCCTTGTTCTGGAACTGATCCCGCTGGGTCTGGCAGGAAACCACGATGCCCGTGGGCTTGTGGATCAGACGAACGGCGGAGGAGGTCTTGTTGATGTGCTGGCCGCCGGCACCGGAGGAGCGGTAGACCTGCATTTCAATGTCCTCGGGCCGGATCTCAACCTCCATGTCGTCGTCGATCTCTGGGATGACCTCGACGGCGGAGAAGGATGTGTGGCGGCGGGCGTTGGCGTCAAAGGGAGAGACGCGGACCAAACGGTGAACGCCTGCCTCGCCCTTGAGGAAGCCGAAAGCATTGGGACCTTCCACCATGATGTCGGCGGATTTGATACCGGCTTCGTCGCCGTCCTGGTAGTCCAGCAGCTTGTAGGTGAAGCCGTGGCTCTCAGCCCAGTGGGTGTACATCCGGTAAAGCATCTGGCACCAGTCCTGTGCCTCGGTGCCGCCGGCGCCCGCGTGGAAGGAAACCAGGGCGTTGCTGTTGTCGTATTCGCCGGTCAGCAGGGTTTCGAGACGGGCGGTCTCCATGTTGTTCTCCAGCTTTTCAAAGCCGGTTTTCAGCTCGTCCAGCATGGAGTCGTCGTCCTCTTCGAGGGCCATCTCGCAGATGGTCATCAGGTCGTCCCAGAGGGACTCCATGTGCTGATATTCGGCGACAGTGTTCTCGAGATTCCTGGTCTGGCGCACGATCTTTTGGCTTTTGGCAGTGTCATCCCAGAAGCCCTCGGACTCCTGCATGGAGTGGAGCCGCTCCAGTTCCTCCAGAGCGTGGTCGATGTCCAGAGAGACCTTGAGGTCGGCCAGCTTCGGCCGCAGGTCGTTCAGCTTGACTTTATATTCTTCAAATTCGATCATCATTCTTCACACTCACAGCTTTTTTCAAATTTCCGTACCGATTATACCGGAAAAACCCGTCAATGTAAAGGGGCAGAATGGAGAAACTCCATCCTGTCAGCGGGTACTGATCCGGTAGTCCTCCTCGCCGAAGATCAGTTCGTCCAGATCGCCGGGCGGATAGGCGCACATCATGGAATCACCTCCAGTCGCATATTGGTCAGTATATGCGGCGGGAAGGAAAAAGATGCCTGTCCAGATGGGCA
>CAMGPO010000178.1 GCA_946060825.1 uncultured Clostridia bacterium
CCCCTCCTTTCTTGCACAATTCGCGCGGATGTGCTATAACTGGAATCACACGCCTGCTTTTGGGAGGGATTTATTTGGTTTACGTTTTCCAATTCTGCCGGATCCTCGGCTTCTGCTTTGCCGGCGAGCTGTGCAGCCGCCTTCTGCCGCTGCCCATCCCCGCCAGCATCTACGGCCTCGTGCTGCTGGTTTTGGCCCTGCGGCTCGGCCTCGTCCGCCTGGACCAGATCCGGGAGACCGCCCTGTTTCTGACGAAGATTTTCCCCCTGCTCTTCATTCCGGCAGCCGCCGGCGTGATGGAGCTGGGCGCGGAGCTGGAAGCCATGCTGCTGCCGGCCCTGATCGCCCTGGTGCCGGTCACAGTGCTGGTGATGGCCGTCTCCGGTCTGGTCACCCAGGCTCTGGCCCGCAGAAAGGAGGCCCGCCATGCTTCGTGACCTGCTGCAAAGCTCCGCCGTCTGGGGCGTACTGCTGACGCTGGCCGCCTTCGCCCTCGGTACCTGGATCAACAAAAAGACCGGGAAAGCAGTCTTCAATCCGTTGCTGCTCGGCACCATCTTCGTCATTCTCTTCCTGCGCATCGGCGGGCAGGACTACGCGGGCTACAAGGCCAGCGCCGCCCCGGTCAGCTATCTGCTGCTGCCCGCCACCGTCAGCCTGGGCGTTCCCCTCTATGAAAAGTGGGATCTGCTGAAGCAGCATGCCCTGGCCATCCTGGCCGGAATTCTGGCCGGTGTTCTGGCAAGCCTCGGCAGCATCCTCCTCCTCGCGTTGGTTCTGGATCTCGACATGGTGCAGTATGCGACGCTTCTGCCAAAATCAGTCACAACCGCCATCAGCATGGACGTCTCCGCAGCCCTCGGCGGCATCGCCGCCCTGACCGGCGCCATTGTGATCCTGACCGGCATCCTCGGGAACCTGCTGGCGGAACCAGTCTGCCGCCTGTTCCGCATCACCGACCCCATGGCCAAAGGCATCGGCATCGGCACCGCCGCCCACGCCATCGGCACCTCCCGCGCCCTGGAGATGGGTGAGACGGAGGGCGCCATGAGCGGTCTGGCCATCGCCGTGGCAGGCGTGCTCACTGCCCTGCTCTGCCCCGTTTTTGCCGCTTTCCTCGCCTGATTCTCCGCCGCCGCCCTGCATGGAAGGCCGTTTCCCCTCATATACTCTGATGGACTACACAGCTGAGGGGGTTACGCACATGAGAGACGACCTGGAGCAGCGGGCCTGTGAGCTGGCTGTGTACATGATTGAGAACCGGGCGACGGTCCGCGCTGCGGCAAAGCGCTTTGGTATCAGCAAGTCGACCGTACATAAGGACATCACGGATCGCCTGGAACGGGTCAATCCCGGATTATACGCCCAGGTGAAAGCGGTTCTCGACGTCAACAAACAGGAACGGCACATCCGCGGCGGCATGGCCACAAAGCGAAAATATCAACACATCTGAAAAAGAGAGGCTCTGCCTCTCTTTTTTACACTTGCACGGTTTTATCCGTATTCCTGACTCCAGAAATCTGCTATAATAATACATATAAAGGAAAGGAGGCCGATCATGAACCGAGCCGCCAAAGCAGCGCTGGCGGCGGCAGTTCCCACCGCCGCGGCGCTTCAATTCTATGACTATGCCTTTGCCAGAACCGCGCCGGGATGGATCCGCGCCATCAGGCGGCGTTTCCCTGGCACAAACCACTGCGGCCTCTATTATCTCCAGCGCGACGCCTCCACTGCCGCGGCGGACGCCACGCCCCATCAGACCTTCTGCCTTCGCTCAAAGCGGGGCAACCGGATGCAGGCCTATCTCTGGCAGGCGGGTGCTCAGCCCGCCGGTACCGTCGCCTTTCTGGTGCACGGCTTCCGCTCCGGCGCAAAAGAAGCCGCCGGGCCGTTTCTCTCCTGCTACCGGAGCCGCAGCATCGACGTCTTTGCCTGTGATCTGGAGGCGGCGGGCGCCAGCGAGGGCCGCTACTTCAGCTACAACTACTACGAGGCCCAAGCCTGCCTCCAGTGGCTGGAATTTCTGATCGGCCGGTACGGCCCGGACGTCCGGATCCTGCTCCACGGCTTTTCCATGGGCGCGGCCACGGTCCTCGTCCTGAGTGACCGCTGCCCGCCCCAGGTGCGCTTCCTCGTTTCCGACTGCGGATACACCAGCGGTCCGGAGATCCTACTCTACCAGTGCGGCGGACACGCCGCCCCCTGTTCCCTGCTCTGCTCCGTGAACCGGGTGGTGGGCGGCTTCGACCTGGCGGAGACGGACGTGCGGCCCCACCTGCTGCAGACAGACAAGCCGGTGCTCTTTGTCCACGGCACCGACGACCCCACGGTCCCCTATGCCATGGGTCGTGAGCTGTACGACCTCTGCCCCGCGCCGAAGGAACTGATGACGGTGGCAGGCGGCCGCCATGTGGAGAGCATCTTCCGGGCCGGAGCCACCTACGAGGCCCATCTGGACAAATTTCTCCGCAGATTCCTCTGATATCAAAAACCGCTCCGGAACACGTTTCATCGTGTTCCGGAGCGGTTTTCATGCCGGTTTATTCCCCGGTCTCCGCGCTGTCATCGGGAGGCGGGACGGGAATGCTCGGATCCGCAGCGCCGCAGCGCGTACAGACACCGCCCTCGAAGCTGTGGCCCAGAGCCAGAATCTCCTCCGTCCTGGTCTGGCCGCAGACCGTACAGGTGTAGGTCTTCTGACCGGCCTCCGTGCAGGTGGCCTCCTTCGTCACCGTTCCGCCGTCAAAGGAATGCTGGCCGGTGGCCGGGATTTCTTCCGTCCGCAGGACTGCGCCGCAGGAGGTGCAGGAATAAGTCTTGGTGCCCGCAGCCCCGCAGGTCGCGCTCTTTGTCACGATGCCGCTGTCAGAGATGTGGTCAATCTTCGGGATGGCTTCGGTTTTGGTCTGACCGCAGACGGTACAGGAATAGGTCTTGACGCCCTCGACGGTGCAGGTTGGCTGGGTCGTGATCGTGCCGTCGTTCCATGCGTGGTTGCCCTGGGAACACTTGCTGTTGACTGTCACGGTGACCGTCTTGGTGGCGGAGGTGTAGCCGCTCTTGGCGTCCGCAGTGACCGTGATGTTGGCCACGCCGGGACCGATGACGGTCACAACGCCATCGGAGGAAACCGTGGCGACCGCCGGGTTATCCGAGGAATAGTGGAGCGTAGTGGAATAGGCCGGCGCGGCATCCAGTGCGAAGGGCGCGTCGCCCTCGTTGACCGTGTAGGAGCCGGTGCCGCTGATGGTCTGGGTCACCGGTGCAACGCTGCTGACACCGCCGTAGACAATAACATGGGTGCCGACAGAGATATTGTTATAGGTCTCGGCAGCGGCCCAACCGGGCATATTGACACAGCCGTGGGAGCCGTTGTACTGGTAAATGGTGCCGCCGTAGGCCCAGCGCCAGCCGTCCGCGTCGTGGAGGCCGATGCCGCCGTTGAAGGGCATCCAGTAATTGACCCAGGACTTATAGCCGGGACCGATCAGATAGCGGTCCGTCTCCTTGGATTGGATGGTATACAGGCCCGTAGGCGTGGCATGGCCGGTGTTGACACAGCCGGAGACGATGTCCGTGGACACCACGCAGGTACCGCCGTTGTAGACCCAGAGATGCTGGGAAGAAAGGTCGACCTCCACATAGTTGCCGCCGAAGTTGGCCGTGGTGTCGGTATCGCTCTCGACATAGGGCGCGTCGCGGTCGCCGGAGACGCCGTTCGTCACGCAGTCAAAAATGTCGTTATAGAGGGCGTCGGTATCCACCGTCTGTCCGGCCGAGGGGACGCGGACGTCGATGTAGCTGCCGCCGGTGGTTTTGAATTGGGAGGTGCTGTTGGACACGCTGTGGGCCTCGTCCATGGAGGAGACGTACTCCTGCAGGGGGCCGGGATCGATTTCGACGGTCAGGCCGTCTTCGTCGATGGTCAGCCAGAACCAGATCAGCTCCCGGTCGATGGTCTCGGTGACCGCCTCCACACCCTCCGGCGCGTAGGTGTAGGTCAGGGTGACGTCCAGCATCTTGTTCGCCTTTTCCAGGGCGGTCTTGGCC
>CAMGPO010000179.1 GCA_946060825.1 uncultured Clostridia bacterium
GATGCAGTCCGGCAGAGCGCTCTTGCACTCGTGGTGGTCGGTGATGCAGAGGTCGATGCCGAGGGAGCGGCACAGCTCCGCCTCGGCCAGGGCCGTGATACCGCAGTCGACGGTGATGATGAGGTCGACGCCCTTCCGGTGGAGAGCACGGATGGCCGTCTCGTTGAGGCCGTAGCCCTCCTCCAGCCTGCCGGGGATGTAGGGGGTGCAGCAGTCCTTGCCGCCCTTCCAGCGGAGGAAATCGGTCAGCAGGGTGGTGGCGGTGATGCCGTCCACGTCGTAATCGCCGAAGACGACGATCCGCTCATGGCGCTGCAGGGCCCGGCGCACCCGCGCCGCGGTCTTGTCCATATCCTTCAGGAGGAAGGGATCGATCAGGGGGATGTCCGCGTCCAGAAAAGCTTTTGCAGCCTCCGGGGTGGTGTACCCGCGGCTGCACAGTACCGCGGCTGTCAGCGGGGAAAAACCTCCCGCCTCCAGCCCGGCAGCGGCCGCCTTGTCGTAGGTGGCCACCTGCCAAGATCCATATTTCACGAAAAACACATCCAAAAAATCATTTTTCCACTATTATATCAAATTCTAAACCATATCTCAATATCCGGCGGCCGGTTTTTTGCGCCGGTTACTACAGGGAAACTCTTGACGGCGACAGCGGCGCCATGGTATAACGGGGGCAGCGGAAATACCGGCTGTGAGGTGGAAGCGTGAGGAAACGGATCTGTCTGCTGGGGGCGCTGTTTGTCCTTCTCTACGCACTGTGGGATGGGTACCACATCGACCGAAGTGCCTATACCGCCGTCTCTGCCGGTCTTCCGGAGGCATTCCGGGGCTTCCGGGTGACGGAGCTGTCCGACCTCCACAACCGCAGCTTCGGGAAAAACTACGCGCGCCTGCTCGAAGCCGTCCGGGAGACGGAGCCGGATCTGATCGCCATCGACGGCGACCTCTTTGATGAGCGGACGGAGGATATCCGCACATTGGACCCGCTGCTGCAGGGCCTCTGCGCCATCGCGCCGGTGTACTATGTGACCGGCAATCATGAGTGGATCACGGAAAACCTGCCGGAAACCCTGGACCACTTCCGCTCCCTGGGTGTGACCGTGCTGGAAAACGAGTACGTTGTCCTGGAGCGGGACGGGCAGAAGATTGCCGTCGCCGGCGTCCACGACCCCAACGGCCCCAGGGACATGAAGTCCAAAAAGACGCTGGTGGCGGAAATCCGGGCCGAGCTGGGGGAGGATGCCTACATCCTGATGCTGGCCCACCGCAACGGCCAGATGGCGGAGTGGACTTCCCTCGGCGTCCAGACGGTGCTGGCGGGCCATGGCCATGGCGGCCTGATCCGCCTGCCCTTTGTGGGCGGCTTGATCGGCGTGGACCGGGAGCTGTTTCCCGTCTATGATGCCGGGATGTTCCGGGCGGGCGCTACCACCATGATTGTCAGCCGCGGCCTCGGAAACTCGGTGCCGGTTCCCCGGCTGTTCAACGGACCGGATCTTCCGGTCATCACATTGGAAAGAGAGAACTGATATGAAAAAAATGGCGCCGCTGTCGGTTTTGGCAGCCGGTTCCCTTTGGGGACTGATGGGAATTTTTGTCCGGCATTTCAACGCGGCCGGACTTGGCTCCCTGGAGGTGACGCAGATCCGCATCGTCACAGGACTCCTGGTTGTCGGCATCTACCTGCTCCTGTTCCACCGGGAGGCGCTGCGCATCCGCCTGCGGGATCTCTGGTGCTTTCTCGGCACCGGCATCCTCAGCCTGCTGCTCTTTTCCTGCTGCTACTTCAGCGCCATGAACTACACCAGTCTGGCCGTGGCGGCGGTGCTGCTCTACACGGCTCCGGTCTTTGTTATGCTGATGAGTCTGCTGCTCTTCCGCGAAAAGCTGACGGCCCGCAAGGTACTGGCCCTGGTCCTCGCCTTCGGCGGCTGTGTGCTGGTCTCCGGCCTCGGGTCCAACGCCGCAGTCTCCCTGCCGGGCCTGCTGCTGGGCCTCGGTTCCGGCTTCTTCTACGCTCTCTATTCGATCTTCGGCCGCTATGCCATCAACCGGGGCTATCACGCCTGGACGCTGACCTTTTACACCTTCCTGTTCTGCGCGCTGGGCGCCGCGCCCCTGGCCGACTGGGGCACTATTGCCGGGGCTGTGGCCACCGACGGCGGCCTGTGGTTCTGGATTGTGGGCATGGGGGTTGTGTCCGCCTTTCTGCCCTATGTGCTCTATCCTCTGGGACTCGAGGGCATGGAGTCCAGCCGGGCCTCGATCCTGGCATCGGTGGAGCCGGTGGTCGGCACCCTGGTCAGCGTCCTGGTATTCCGGGAGGCCATCACCGTGAGCGGCGTCCTCGGCATCGTTCTGGTGCTGCTTGCCATTGCGGTCCTGAGCTCGCCGAAAAAACGAGCTGCTGCCTGAAAAAAGCGCCGCCTGCCGCCAGCAGGCGGCTTTTTCGCGTGGGAAGTCGGGAATTCTGAACAATCCGTAAACAATCCGGAGGGGTAGTTGTAAAACGGGAAAAAAGAAGTATAATGGAATTCAAGCAAACAAGATCATTGGAGGGGTTATCGGTGTTTCGCAAGCTGGGAGACTGGTTCCGCACATTCATGTACGGCCGATATGGAACCGACCGGCTGAATCTGCTGCTGCTCTGCGGCGGCCTGCTGTTCAGCCTGCTCAGTACCTTTGTGAGAACGCTGGATTTTCTGGTATTCTTCTCTTACGCCCTGCTCTTCTGGGCGATTTACCGGATGCTGTCCCGCAACATCGCGGCGCGGCAGCGGGAGGCGGCGGCCTATAACCGCTTCAAGAAATTCTTCACCGACCGGCAGAACCGGTACTACGGCTGCCCGTCCTGCGGCCAGACCGTGCGGGTGCCCCGGAAAAAGGGACGCATCAGTATTAAGTGCCCGCGCTGCGGCCAGCGCTTTGAAAAAAAGACCTGAATATACCCAACGAGAAGAAATCCGCCGTGGAGCGTGCTTGCTCCACGGCGATTTTTCTCTTGACTTTTTGACCTACGTGGTGTAAGTTAAATTTAACCTACAGAATGTAGGTTAAATGGAGGGATATCATGATACACCCCAAAATTTCCAATTCGGAGCTGCAGATCATGGCTTATATCTGGGACGCCGGACGCGGCGTGACGACGGCGGAGATCATGCAGCATCTGCCGGAGGAAAAGTGGAGCCAGAAGACGGTCATCACCTTCTTGCGCCGCCTGATGGAAAAGGGCGTGCTCCGGGCGGAGCGGCAGGGACGGGGCTATGTCTACAGCGCCTGCATTTCCGAGGCCGCGTATCGGGCGGCGGAGACGGAGGCATTTGTCCGGAACGTCTACCACGGGTCGGCTGTGGGTCTGGTCTCCGATCTCTGTGACAACGGCGAGATTTCCCGGGCGGAGATCGAGATGCTGCTGGCGCGGCTGGAGCAGGATCCATGATGGGTCGGCTTGCCGCAGCCTGGATGCTGATGTCGCTGATCTGCGGGGGCCTTTTGCTCCTGCTGCGGTTTCTGCGCCCGGTTCTGGAGCGCTTCTGCGGTCCGGCTGTGCAATACACCTGCCTGGCGGCAGTTGATTTGGAGGCGCTGCTGCCCCTGCCGCTGCTGTTTTCCGGGAGACCGATCGCGTCCGTTGCGGAAACAGCGGCGGAATTCGTGGAGGTTTCTCCATCAACCGTCGCAGGAATTGCAGTAAACTCTGCCCCGACGGCGCCTCTGCGTCCGATTGCGGGATGGGCCTGTCTGGTTTGGATGCTTGGTACCACGGTGGCCCTCGGCGCTGTTTTTGTACGTGGACGGCAGGCGCGTGCCGGTCTGCGCCGGCTGCGCAGACCGGCACATTCGGAACAGGCGGCGGCCCTGCGGGACTGCTGCGCGGAGCTGTGCATTCGCCGGGGCATAGATCTGCAAATCGTGCCGGGCGTCGGCTCGCCCTTCCTCTATGGATTTCTGCGGCCTGTCATTATTCTGCCGGAGCATGATTTTACAGCTGCAGGTAGTGCAAAAGATGCAATCGGCCTTAAATCACTTTCATATG
>CAMGPO010000180.1 GCA_946060825.1 uncultured Clostridia bacterium
CGCCCTTCCTCTCCGCCGTCATCGACGACTGCCTGCAGAAGGGCCAGGACGTAACACAGGGCGGCGCGCACTACAACTTCGCCGGCGTTCAGGCCATTCAGGTGGCCAACGTGGCCGATTCCCTGGCTGCCATCAAGCAGCTGGTCTACGACGAAGGCCGTATCTCCGCCGCTGACCTGCTCCATGCCCTGCAGACCAACTACGAGGACGCGCCGCTGCTGCGGGCGACCCTGCTGAACAAGGCCCCCAAGTACGGCAACGACATCGAGTGGGTCGACGAGCTGGGCGCCAAGTGGGCCAACTACTTCGCCGACGGCCTCAAGAAGTACCGCAACGGCCGGGGCGGCATCTACCAGATGGGCCTCTACACCGTCTCCGCCCATGTGCCCATGGGCCAGAACGTCGGCGCCTCCGCCGACGGCCGCTACGCCAAGGACCCCCTGGCCGACGGCGGCGTCTCCGCCATGTACGGCCGCGATCAGCACGGCCCCACGGCCCTGCTCCAGTCCGTCTCGAAGCTGCCCTTCACCAAGGCCAGCAACGGCACGCTGCTGAACATGAAATTCCTGCCCAGCTTCTTCAAGACCGAGACGGGCATCCAGAAGTTCACCACCCTGCTGCGGGCGGTCTGCCGTCTCGGAATCAGCCACATCCAGTTCAACGTCCTCAACGAATCTGACCTTCGGGCGGCACAGGAGCGTCCCGAGCACTATCGCGGCCTGACCGTCCGCGTGGCGGGCTACACCGCCTACTTCACCGAGCTGGCCCGGGACCTGCAGGACGAGATCATCGCCCGCACCACCTACGAATCCGTATGACCGGCGTTATCTTTGACCTCAAGCGCTTCGCTGTCCACGACGGCAGTGGTCTGCGCTCCACCCTCTTTCTGAAGGGCTGTCCCCTCCGCTGCCCCTGGTGCCAGAATCCCGAGGGCATGGCCCGCACACCCCTGCTCTGGCACAATCCCGTCACCTGCCTACGCTGCGGCACCTGCCTCGCGGCCTGTGACCGCGGCGCCCTCACCCTCCGCGACCGCATCCATGTCGACCGCAGCCGCTGCGATCTCTGCGGACGCTGCGTCGATGCCTGCCCTGCGGCGGCAATGGACCGGACAGGCCGCAGCATTCCGGCGGAAGAAGCGGCGGCGCTGCTGCTGCGGGACCGGGTGTTCTTCGGCGAAGGAGGCGGCGTGACCCTGTCCGGCGGCGAGGTGCTCTCCCAGTGGGAGTTCGCCCGGGAGGTGCTGGCCCTCTGCAAGAAGGCCGGAGCCGACACGGCCATCGAGACCTGCCTGCTGGCTCCCCGCTCCGTCCTCGAGGCCCTGCTGCCGGTGGTCGACCACTTCATGATTGACATCAAGTATCTCGACGCCGAAACCCACCGCGCCGTCCTCGGGGCGGACAACGGCCCCATTCTGGACAACTACCGCCATCTGGTGAAGCAGGGCGCGGACGTGGTCGTCCGCACGCCCCTGATCCCCGGCTTCACAGCCACGGAGGAAAACATCCGGGCCATCGCCCGCTTCGTCCACGAGACGGATCCGGACGCCAAATATGAGCTTCTGAATTTCAATCCCCTCTGCCGCAGCAAGTACTCTGCCCTCGAACAGAACTACCCCGTCCAGGGCGGCGCGCTCAAACCGGCGGAGATGGAACGTTTCTACGAAATTCTTGCCCGGGAGGGCATCACCAACATCATCAAGGAGTGACACGCCATGCTCAAAGCCTTCCTCCGGCAGGCCGAACAGGACCTGCCCGTCTACATCAGTGACGTCCGCACCGCCTTCCAGACCGGCGGCACCCGTCCCTTCCACCTGCAAGTGACCCTCTACGACGGCAGCGTCCGCCGCTTCCCCCTGCGCCTCCCGCAGACAGAAAGCCCCGCCGAGGCAGAGTTCGTGGCCTCCTATGTCCATGCCATCCTCTATAACATCCTCTCCTCCCTGGGTGCGGTCCGCATCAGCATCTACCTGAACCCTGAGGACGAGGCTCTGAAGGCTCTGGCCGAGGGGCTGGATGAGGTGTTCCAGACCGCCCTGCCCAAGCCGGCGCGCACCGGCTACGGCAAGTGTCTCAACGTCAACGAGCGCACTCTGGCCGCCCTGACCGGTGGCGCGCAGCGTTTCTCCTTCCGCGTGCTGGACGTCCGCGATGAGCCGGACTGCGCCGAGGCCGCTCCGGTCGAGGCCGAGGTGCCGGTTTTCACCGCCCTGCCGGATATGACCCGCAGCCGCATGGTGCTGGGCATGGACATCGGCGGCACCGACATCAAGCTGGCCGCCAGCGTGGATGGCGAACTGGCCGTCTGCAAGGAGTTCGACTGGTTCCCCGCCGCCTTCACCGAGGCGGATCAGCTCATCGGGCCGATCCTGCTGATGGTACGCCTCATGCGCGCCGCCGCCAGCCTCTGCGCCGCCGGCAAGGCCGGGGCCCTCGACAAGGCCGCCCTCGACAAGCACGCCACCTTTGACGAGATGGAGGCCGGCTGCGCCGCCATGGAAGCTGCCGCCGGCGCTTCCCTCCGCAACTTTGACGCCATCGGCCTCTGCTTCCCCGACGTGGTCATCCGCAACCGCATCGTCGGCGGCGAGACCTTCAAGACCCGGGGGATGCGGGAGAACACCGCCCTCGACTACGAGGCCCAGTTCGCCAAGATCACCGTCCTGAACGACGCCCTTGCCTCCTATGTGACGAAGGACGGGGCCGTGATGAACACCAACGACGGCCCCATGGCCGCCTTCACCGCCGCCGTCGAACAGGCTGCCGCCGGAGCCGACGTCTCCAAGGGCTTCTTCGCCCACACCCTCGGCACCGAGCTGGGCACCGGCTGGGTTCGACCCGATGGCACCATCCCGGAAATCCCGCTGGAGGTCTACAACTTCATCATCGACCTGGGCAGCTTCGACCAGAAGCGCTATGACGCCAACGACGTCCGCAGCATCAACAACTTCAACACCCTGCTGCCTGGCACCCTCCAGAAGTACACCTGCCAGTCCGGCGTATTCCGCCTCGCCGCCAAGCATCTGCCCGCCGACGATCCGGAGACCTGGCAGGAGGTTCTGGACAAAGGCCTGCTGCGCTGGGAGGGCGACCGCCTGATCGTCCCCACGGAGCCGAAGGACCTGCGCAAGCCCTGCCTGGAGTTCTTCATGGCCAAGGCCGCCGAGCCGGAGAAAGAGGCCTGCGCCGAAATCTTCCGCCGCATCGGCGAATATCTGGCCGTCACCTGGGAGGAGACTGAGTACATTCTCCGGCCTGAGACGCCGGACCGCACCCTGTTTGGCCGCTTGGTCAAAAATCCTGCCTGTTTCCGCCTGATGTGCGAGGGAGCTGCCCGCCGTGATCCGGAGCTCCGGCAGTATGCCGCCGACGGCTCCCTGGCCAACACCGTGCTGATGCGCCAGCTCGAAGCCCATCCCGACTACACCGTCGCCCAGTTTGCCCAGGCCATCGGCGCCATCTACTACGGCTGCCTCGGTCTGATTGGAACGGAGTAATGCTGCGCCTGTTATGCAACGAATATCTCTCCGCGAAGGATTGACCACCGACGCGGTACCGGCGTGCCGAAATCGGCACGCCGGTTTTTTTGCAGATATCCGCACGCAAAAGGCTCCCTTACACAGGGGAGCTGTCAGCCGCAAGGCTGACTGAGGGGTTGTCATGCTGCGATACGCACCCCCGAAACTGTCATTCTGAACGAAGTGAAGAATCTGTTGTAACCAGCCCGAGAAGATTCTTCGCTCCGCTCAGAATGACATGGGCCGTTGATGTAGGGCGCGACGACCCGGCGCGCCAAACACCCCGACTCGCAAAACCCTTCATGCCATTCTACTCGGCCGAAGAATGACATACAGGTGGTTTCACGCAAAAACCGGGCCTGTCTCCCAGGAGACAGGCCCGGCTCTGTTCAGCAAAGAATCAATAGTTTTCCGCGCGGACTTCGAAATAGCTCTGTGGATGAGCGCAGACGGGGCAGACCTCGGGGGCCTTCTCGCCGACGACCAGGTGGCCGCAGTTCCTGCACTCCCACATGATG
>CAMGPO010000181.1 GCA_946060825.1 uncultured Clostridia bacterium
GGCGACGACGAGCACTCCGTCGGCCTGCGGGAGATCATCGACATCAAGCACGGCGGCATTGAGAAGTACGGCATCAAGGTCCACTATCTGGGCACCTCCGTGCCTGTTGAGAAGCTGGTCAACGCCGCCGTGGAGGTGGACGCCGACGCCATTCTGGCCTCCACCATCATCAGCCACGACGATATCCACTACAAAAACATCGCCAACATCGACCGTCTTGCCCGGGAAATGGGTGTGCGCGACCGGCTCATCTTCATTGCCGGCGGTACGCAGGTCACCCCAGAGCTGGCTGTTGAAAACGGCGCAGATGCGGGCTTCGGCCGCGGTACCAAGGGCATTCACGATGCCACCTTCCTGGTGAAGCGCCGCCGGGAGCTGGAGGCTGCCGGTAAGTGGCCCCGTTAAAGAACGTCTGACACACTGCCGGCGACAGGAATCATCCTGTCGCCGGCAACCCCCTTGACGGAAGGAGGTTTTCCATGAAAATTGACGTATTGGTGGCGGAGATCGGCTCCACCACGACGGTGGTCAATGCCTTTGACCACATCAACAGCCCTGATCCCGTATTCCTGGGACAGGGACAGGCCCCCACTTCCGTGTTGGACGGCGACGTCCGCATCGGCCTGCGGGGAGCTGTAGAGGCCCTGCGCCAAAGTCTGGGCGTGGAGGAGCTTTCTTATGAGGCCATGCTGGCCACCTCCAGTGCCGCGGGCGGCCTGCGCATGACAGTCCACGGCCTGGTTTACGATATGACAGTGAAGGCTGCCAAAGAGGCGGCTTTGGGTGCAGGTGCGAACCTGCATCTGACAACGGCCGGTATTTTGCAGGAGGAGGACGTGGAGGATATCCTTGCCATTCGTCCGAACCTGATTTTGCTTGCCGGCGGAACGGACTTCGGCGAGCGAAAGACTGCACTGGAAAATGCCAAGATCCTGCGTTCCCTGAATCTGAATGTCCCCGTGATCTATGCGGGCAACGTCCAGAATCACACCCAGGTCAAGCGAATTTTCGAAGGAGCGCCAGCTCCGCTTTACATCACGGAAAATGTATACCCCCGGCTGGATGATTTGAACATTGAGCCGACCCGGAGAATCATCCACGAGGTATTTGAAGAACATATTACCAAAGCCCCAGGCATGGAGCACGTCCGGGATATGGTCACCGGTACGATCATGCCCACGCCCGGTGCAGTGATGGAGTGTGCCAAACTGCTCTATGGCGAGATTGGCGACCTGCTGGTGCTGGACGTGGGCGGCGCCACCACGGACATCCATTCCGTCACGGAAGGCAGCGAAGAGATCGCCATGATCCAAATTACCCCGGAACCCATGGCAAAACGGACGGTGGAAGGAGATCTGGGCGTCTATGTCAATGCCCGCAATTTGGCCCAGCAGATCGGCATGGCGCAACTCAGCAAGGAGCTCAACATGGACGTTCTGCCAGTATTTGAGCACTACAAGCCCATCCCCGACACACCGGAACAGTTCCGGCTGACCGAGCTGCTAACCTGGTATGCCGCTTCCATGGCCCTGGAGCGTCACTGCGGAAAGTTCCGCTACACCTACGGCTCCAACGGCCGGGTCACCTATGCCGATGGGAAAGATCTGACGAAGATCAAATACCTGGTCGCCACAGGAGGCGCACTGACCCGACTGCCCGGCCGCCATGCCATCATGGAGCGGCTTCAGAACATCAATGCGAGCGGCAAGCTCCTCTATCCCAAGGCGAATAAACTCCAACTTTTAGAGGACCGCTGGTACTGCATGGCCTCCCTGGGCGTGCTGAGCCGTTCCTTCCCGGAAGCTGCGGTCCGGCTTCTGCGGCAAAATCTTGCACTTTGAGGTGAAACGCCATGTTCCCACGGCTCGTGATCGACCTTGACAAGCTGCGGCATAACGCGGAAGCACTCTGCACCCTGGCCCGGGAGCGGGGGATCTCCGATCTCGCCTTTGTCACCAAAGTATTCTGCGCGGACTGGGAGATGGTGCGCGTTCTGACGGAGACGCCCTGTCGCTTTCTGGCGGATTCCCGCATCGAAAATCTGATGCGGTGCGAGGGTCTTGGAAAGGAACGTCTCCTTCTGCGTCTGCCCATGCCCTCTCAGGCGGAGGACGTGGTGCGCCACGCGGAGATCAGCCTGAATTCCGAGCGGGCCACCCTGCGCGCCCTCAGCGCCGCCGCCAAGCGGCTGGGCCGGATCCACAGGGTGGTTCTGATGATTGACCTGGGCGACCTCCGCGAGGGCATTTTTTACGAAAACACGGAGCTGATTCTGCGCACCGCCCGGGAAATTGAAAACGACAGCCATCTGGAGCTCTTCGGTACGGCCTTCAACGTGACCTGCTATGGTTCCGTCCTGCCCACAGCGGAAAATGTGGGCAACTTCCTCGCAATCACCCGCAAGCTCGAGGCCGCCATTGGCCGCAAACTCCCCTTCGTCTCCGGCGGCAATTCCAGCTCCATCCCCCTGCTCCTGTCTGGAAAGATGCCGGCGGGCATCAACAACCTGCGGCTGGGTGAGGCCCTCGTCCTGGGACGGGAGACGGCCTACGGAGAGGATATCCCGGAAATGTACCAGGATGCCGTTGTCCTGGAGGCGGAGGTCGTGGAGGTGCAGACAAAGCCCTCCTACCCGGTAGGCGAGATTGGTGTGAACGCCTTCGGCGAGAAGGCCAACTATACCGACATTGGCCGCCGCTGCCGGGCCATCGCGGCCATCGGACGCCAGGATACGGACGCCGGCGGCCTGACCCCCCTCACGCCAGGCGTCACGGTGGTGGGAGCCAGCTCCGACCATCTGATTCTGGATGTGACGGAAAGCGTGGAACCGGTGACGGTGGGCAGCATCCTGCGGTTTACCATGGACTACGGTGCACTCCTCCGGGGCTTTACCAGCCCATATGTGGAACGGACATACCGCTGAACACGTAGCGCAGCCCATCTGGGGCAGAGAGGTACTATGCAAAACAGAAATGTGGATATCATCGGCGTGCAGATGGATCTGGGCGCTTCCAAGCGGGGCGTCTGCATGGGGCCCATGGCGATTCGCCTGGGCGGCCTGTGTGAAGGTCTGGAGCAGCTGGAATATACGGTGGAGGACAAAGGCGATATCATTCCTCCGCCGCGAGGCGACAGCTCTGACACGCTGCGAAACTTCGAGCAGGTCATCTCCGTGAATTCCCGGCTGTACAGCCATGTGCGCGACAGTCTGAACCATGGACACATCCCGGTCGTTTTGGGCGGCGACCACAGCATCGCGGCGGGCAGCATCGCCGCCGTCTCCAAGCACTACGCGGAGCAGGGCGGCATCGGCATCGTCTGGATCGACGCCCACGGCGACTGGAACAACGAGGCGATCTCGCCCAGCGGCAATATGCACGGCATGCCCTTCTCCGCGGTCTGCGGCTACGGGCCGGACTGCATGGTGGATTTCGGGCAGGGCCCCGCCTATGTCGATGTGTCCCACTGTGTCCAGATCGGCGGACGGGATATCGACAGCCGGGAACGGGTGCGGATGAAAGAGGCAGGCGTCACCGTATTCCCGATCAACCTGATCGACAAGCTGGGCATGAATGTGGTCATAGAGCGGGCGATCGAGATTTCCGGGAACGGCACCGCCGGCATCCACCTGAGCTTCGATGTGGACGCCATCACGCCGGAATCCGCGCCCGGCACAGGAACCGTGGTTCACAGCGGCCTGACGGTTCGCGAAGCATTCCTGGCCGTAGAAACGCTGGCCGATTCGGGAAAGCTCCTCTCCATTGACATGGTCGAGGTCAACCCCATTCTGGACGAAAAGAACAAGACGGGGATCCTCGCCTCGGAGCTGATTCAATCCGCTCTGGGAAAAGCGGTGTATTGAACGTTTCAAAGCGCGCTGAGATTTCTCCTGTCCCCGGACGGATTTCAGCGCAGAAAAACACCTGACTGGATGCTGCATCCAGTCAGGTGTTTTGTTCTGGCCGCAGATGCAGCCGGGCTCTGGGC
>CAMGPO010000182.1 GCA_946060825.1 uncultured Clostridia bacterium
ATTGCCCTGCGCTTTATCCCGACGCTGATCGAGGAGACGGACAAGATCATGTCCGCCCAGAAGGCCCGGGGGGCCGACTTTGAATCCGGCAACATCCTGCAGCGGGCCAAAGCCCTGATCCCGATTCTGGTGCCGCTGTTCATCTCCTCCTTTCGCCGCGCCGACGAACTGGCCACGGCCATGGAGTGCCGCTGCTACCGCGGCGGCGTCGGCAGAACCAGAATGAAGCAGCTCACCATGGCCGGACGGGATTATGTCACCTTACTCATCGGTGTCGCCCTGCTGGCCGCCGTTATCACGCTGAAGGTACTCGGGATCTGAGGCAGGAGGATCGCCATTGCGGAATATCGCGCTTTTTCTCAAATATGAGGGCACGGCCTACCACGGCTGGCAGACGCAGAAAAAGGACGTCACCGTTGAGCAGACGCTTGAGGAGGCCGCCGCGAAGATTGTCGGTCATCCGGTGAAGATGACCGGCTGCGGCCGCACCGATGCCGGCGTCCATGCCCGGGTCTACGTCGCCAATTTCCGGACCGACGCCCGGATCCCGACGGACCGGATTCCCTATGCCCTCAACACCCATCTGCCGGATGACATCGCCGTCACCGGCGCCATGGAGGTGCCGGAGCGGTTCAACGCCATCGGCTCCTGCGTGAAAAAGGAGTACACCTATCTCATCTACAACTCCCACATCCGGGATCCGTTTTATGTGAACCGGGCGTGGCTCTATCCCAAGCATCTGGACGAGACCGTCATGCAGCGGGCTGGGCAGCAGTTTGTGGGCACCCACGATTTCGCCGCCGTGCGCAGTGTCGGCACCGACGTGAAATCCACGGTGCGGACGGTCTACTACTATGAGGTCGAGCGGCAGGGGAATCTCATCTCCCTGCGGGTCTGCGCCAACGGCTTTCTCTACAACATGGCCCGGGCCATGGCCGGCACCGTCGTCTACGCGGCGGAGGGGAAGTTCCCGCCGGAAGCGGTCGGCGAAATTCTGCGCCGGGGCGACAGGACTGCCGCAGGCCCCACCGTGCCGCCCGGAGGACTCTATATGACGAAGCTCTGGTACGACGACGGGGAGGTTTCGTTCCATGTCGGGGAATG
This sequence comes from uncultured Clostridia bacterium, assembly GCA_946060825.1. Lineage (GTDB taxonomy): Bacteria > Bacillota > Clostridia > Oscillospirales > Oscillospiraceae > RGIG3159. The sequence continues at coordinate 1,105 of CAMGPO010000182.1, forward strand.
AGGACAGAAACATCACACCCATCCGGCCGGGGACGGAACCGGAACGCGGCCCATCCCGGCGGAAGCTGATTCTGCTGGCCGCGCTGATGCTGCTCCTGATCCTGTTTGTCTGTCTGCTGCTGGTCTTTGGGTGGCGGAACCCCGGCTTTCTTTCCGGAGGAAGCGCCGCTCCGGAGGATATTTTCTATCAAATTGACGAGGGCCGCTCCAACGTCTACGCTGCCGGCCGAAGCACGCTGGCCGCAGTGACGGACAGCGGCCTGACCGTTTATAACGCCGATGGCAAAGCGCTCGGCACTGCTGCCCACGTCTATGCCGCACCTCTGCTGCGGGCCGGAAACCGGCTGGTCATGGCCTGCGACGTGGGAGGAACCCGGCTGACGGTCCTGGATGCGGACGGGAACGCTGTCCTGGATCAGGAGTGTGAGGGCATTCTGCTGGACGCCGACCTCTCTGCCGGAGACACTGTCTGCTGCGCGGAGTTGGGCCGGGACGACAAGACTGTCCTGACGGTCTACGACAAAAAACTGAACCAGATCTACCGGTGGTATTCCGGCACCCGTTATTTCAACCAGTGTGCCGTTTCAGAGGACGCCTCCTGGCTTTGCGCCGCGGCCCTCAGCGGAAGCGGATCTTTCGAAAGCCGGGCGGTGCTCTTCCGAACGAATCAGGAGGAACCGGCGGAGGAGCTTTCTCTCGGCAACCAGCTCATCCGGGAGCTGCGGTTCCTGGACGGGGACACGGTCTGCGCCATCGGCGAGTCCGGTGTCCTCTGCTTTACCACCGGGGGTGAGCTCCTCGGAACCTACGACTATCCGGAGGGCAGCCTCCGGGACTTCGCCATCAGCCGGGAGGCCATGATCGTCCTCCTGCTGCGTGACAGCACGGGCGCAGAAAGCACCCTGGTGACCCTGGATCAAAACGCCGGAATTCTGGCGGAACGTGAAATTGGGGAGGAGATCTTCTCCCTGTCGGCGGCGGGCAGCCGCTGCGCCGTCCTGACGGCCTCCGGCCTTTCGGTTTACGATGAAAAACTGATGCTTTGCGCATCGGCTGAAACGCAGGACGACGCCTCGGCGGCCATCCTGCTGGACGACGGCGCTGCCGTCCTGATCGGCGGCGGAATCGGCCGACTCTGGCTTCCGGGCTGAGCAAACGGCATCAAAAAGGAGACACACTATGACACCACCACTTTGCTCAAAATGCAAAAAGAACGTTGCGGTGATCTTCCTGACCAGAATGGAAAACGGAAAGACCTTCAACGAGGGGCTTTGCCTCAAGTGCGCAAAGAATCTGGGCCTGCGCCAGGTCGACGATATCATGAAGCGCATGGGCATCACCGACGAGGACCTCGAAAACATGTCCAACGAGATGATGTCCCTCTACAATCCGAACAATGAGGAGCCGCAGACCGAGGGCGACGACGCTGACGACGACGAGATCGAGAGCCGTACGGCTACTTTCCCCTTCCTCAACAAGCTCTTCGGCAGCAGCGAGGAAGCGATTCAGCCTGCGGATGAGACGCCCCGGGACGAGAGCCGCAAATCCTCCAAGGACAACCGCCACGAGTCGAAAAAGAAAAAGTTCCTCGACAGCTACTGCATGAACCTGACCGGTCGGGCCAGGGCAGGGGAGCTGGATCAGGTTATCGGCCGGGAGACGGAGACGGAGCGGGTCATTCAGATCCTCAACCGCCGCCAGAAGAACAACCCTTGCCTGATCGGCGAGCCGGGCGTCGGCAAGACGGCGATTGCCGAGGGTCTCGCCCAGCGGATCGCCGCCGGCGACGTGCCCCAGAAGCTGCGGGATAAGGAGGTCTACCTGCTGGATATGACGGCCATGGTGGCCGGTACCCAGTTCCGCGGCCAGTTTGAGAGCCGTATGAAGAGCCTGATCGGCGAGATCAAAAAGCTCGGCAACATCATCCTCGTGATCGACGAAGTACACAACCTCGTCGGGGCCGGCGACGCCGAAGGCTCCATGAACGCCGCCAACATCCTGAAGCCTGCCCTGTCCCGGGGCGAGGTGCAGGTCATCGGCGCCACGACCTTCAAGGAGTACCGCAAGTATATCGAAAAGGACAGCGCCCTCGAGCGCCGCTTCCAGCCCGTTACGGTCAACGAGCCGACCATCGACGAGTCCATCGCCATCCTGCGGGGCATCGCCCACTACTATGAGCAGTACCACGGCGTGACGATTACGCCGGAGATTGCTCGCGAGACAGTACTGCTCTCGGAGCGCTATATCACCGACCGGTTCCTGCCCGACAAGGCCATCGACCTGCTCGATGAGGCCTGCTCCGACGTCAATCTCCACAGTGAGACGATCAACCATCTGGCGGCTCTGGAAAAAGACCGGGCCGACGTCCAGCTTGAGATCGATATGCTGACGGACAACCCGGAGAACGCCGACTACGAGCGGCTGGCCAAGCTGCGCAGCCAGTCCTTCCAGATGGACAAGGAGCTGGTGGCTCTGCGGCTGGAGCCGAAGCCGAAGCTGACCATCGAGAATCTGGCCCGTATCATCGAGCTGTGGACAAAGATCCCCGCCAGCAAGGTCAAGGCCCAGGAGTATGACCAGCTGCGGCAGCTTGAAAACCGGCTGAAGCAGCGGATTGTCGGCCAGGACGAGGCCATCTCCGCCATCGCCCGGGCCATCCGGCGCAACCGCGTCGGCATCTCGGTCAAGAAGCACCCCGTCTCCTTCATTTTCGTCGGCTCCACTGGCGTCGGCAAGACGGAGCTGGTCAAGTGCCTCGCGGACGATATGTTCGACTCCACCGAGGCCCTGATCCGGCTGGATATGTCGGAATACATGGAAAAGCACACGGTTTCCAAGCTGATCGGCTCGCCTCCCGGCTATGTGGGCTATGACGAGGCGGG
>CAMGPO010000183.1 GCA_946060825.1 uncultured Clostridia bacterium
CCAGCCCACGTTTTCAAAGCTGCCGGACATATATTTTTGCCGGTAGAGGTAGTAGGGGGCGTAGCCGGCGGCACGGAGCCTGGTCTCCGCATCCGCCAGCATGGCGGCCACGGCCTCCTGGGGCGGCAGACCCTGCCGGTTCTGGTAGAGGTCGGCGCCCTTCTTGAGGGCCAGAGTGTGGACGGTGATGTTGGTGGGTGCGAGGCCGAGGACACGGCTCAGGGAGTCGGAGAAGGAGGCAGCGGTGTCGCCGGGCAGGCCGGCGATCAGGTCCATGTTGACACCGGCGAAGCCGGCCCGGACCGCGTCATCGTAGGCAGCGAGGATATCCGCCGTCGAGTGGCGGCGGCCGATGGCCCGCAGCACGTCCTCCGACATGGTCTGGGGGTTGATGCTCATGCGGTCGCAGCCATGGCTGCGGATGACGGCCAGCTTCTCATAGGTCAGGGTGTCCGGCCGGCCGCCCTCCACCGTATATTCTATGAGGCGGCTCAGGTCGAAATGTGTCCCGATGGCGTCCATCAGGCGGCCCATCTGCTCCGCCGACAGGGTCGTCGGCGTGCCGCCGCCGATGTAGATCGTGCGGATGCGGTAGGGGGAATGGCGCAGCAGCTCACCGGTGTGGGCGATCTCCCGCAGCAGGGCGTCGAGGAAGGGCGGCACCAGGTCGGCATAGCGCTCGATGGACTGACTCACGAAGGAGCAGTAGGCGCAGCGGGTGGGGCAGAAGGGGATGCCGACATAGAGGGAGAGATCCGTCGGCTCCAGCAGCTCCGCTGCCCGGACGGTGGCCAGAGAGGCGTCGAGGCAGAGGCGGCGGCGCTCGGGAGAGATAAAGTAGACGTCCCGCAGCAGCCGGTCGGCAGACTGGGCCGTGCCGCCCTCCAGCAGATGCTTCGTGGTCAGCTTGGTGGGCCGGACGCCGGCCAGGGCGCCCCAGGGCGGAGCCTTCGGCAGGAGCTGCACGGCAGCCAGATAGTAGCTCTGCTGCAAGATCCGCCGCCGCAGGCGGACGGTCTCCTGCTCCTTTTTGATGCGGCGGGAGGCGAAAGCGGACCTGCCGCCCACGGTGATCTTTGCCGTGGCCGTCAGGTAGACCGCTCCGGCGGAGAGGGAAGAAACCGCCCCGTCTCCCTCGGAGAAGGGCGTTTCCACGTATTCCATCGGGGCCTCCGGGAACAGACAGAGCTGAAGCTGCTCCAGAGCGTAGCGGTCACTGTGACCGCGCAGCAGCAGCTTCATCGCGGCGCCCTCATGTAGGGATTGGTGCGGCGCTCGGTTTCCAGGGTCGTGGCGGGGCCGTGGCCCGGCAGAACGGTACAGTTCCCGGGCAGATCAGCAAGGCGTCGCAGAGACGAAAGCATCTGCGACCAGCTTCCGCCCAGGTCGGTGCGGCCGCAGGAGCCGGCGAACAGGGTGTCGCCGGAGAAGATCACATCGCCGCAGAGCAGGCAGACGGAGCCGGGAGTGTGACCCGGCGTTTCGAGCACCCGGAAGGCGAGGCCGTCCAGGTCGAGGATGTCGCCCTCGCCATACTCCGCCGTGTAGAACAGGGGGCCGGCGGTCAGCTCCTCCGGCAGGTCGGCGTCCTTGTCACAGATGTAGACCGGGACGTTCAGCGTCTGGTAGAGGGGACGGACGGCACCCACATGGTCAAAGTGGCCGTGGGTCAGGAGGATCATTTTGGGCTGAAGCCGCCGGGCTTCGATGGCCCGGAGAATCACGTCCGGGCTGTAGCCCGGGTCGATGATGGCGCAGCCCATGGTCTGCTCGTCCCAGCAGAGATAGCAGTTGGTCTGATAGGCCCCGAGGGGCAGCACGTCGTATTGCATAGCGTCCTCCTGGACTACATGATATCGTCGGTGTCGACGATCAGAGTGACGGGGCCGTGGTTGACGGAGGCGACCTCCATGTGGGCGCCGAACTCGCCGTGCTGGGGCGGGAAGCCCAGGGACTCGCATTCCCGAAGGAACTGCTCATAGAGCGGGATGGCAATGTCGGGGCCGGCGGCCTGCAAGAAGTTGGGGCGGCGGCCTTTGTGGCAGTCGCCGTAGAGGGTAAACTGGCTGACCACCAGCACCTGGCCGCCCACATCCTCGAGAGAGCGGTTCATTTTGCCGTTCTCGTCGGTGAAGATGCGCAGTCCGAGAATTTTGTCTGCCAGCTTGTGGCAGTGGGCGGGCGTGTCGGTGGGGGCGACGCCCAGCAGAATCAGAAATCCCTTGCCGATCTCACCGTTGACCTTGCCGTCGATGGTGACGGAGGCAGAGTCGACGCGGGTGACGACAGCTTTCATAGATACCTCTTAGTGTGTGCCTCTCCGGACGTTGTAAACGCCGGAGATGTTGCGGATTTTCTGGCGGACCTGGTTGAGCTGGTTCAGGTCCTTGACCTCGAAGGTGATGTGAATGACGGAGCGGCCTCCCTCGATGTCCTGGCCGCTGATCTTGGTCATCTTCAGCTTGGCAGCGGTCAGCACGTTGGCGATGTCTACCCACATACCGCTGCGGTCGGAGGACTCGACCTCCAGAGAGGTGGGATAGTAGTCGTCCACGTCGTCGGCCCAGCAGACGTGGACCCAGCGGCCACGCTGATCCGGGGCATCGGGACGGACATTGGGGCAGTCCCTGCGGTGGACGGAGACGCCGAAGCCCTTGGTGATGAAGCCGATGATGTCATCGCCGGGAACGGGCGTGCAGCACTTGGAGAACTTGATCATGCAGGAGTCGATGTCCTCCACGATGACGCCGGAGTCGGCGTGGCGCGGCGGCCTGGGCGCGGTCGTACCGGCGCCGTCCCTGACGGGCTCCTCCTTGGGCGCCTTACCGGCACGGAGCAGCTCCTCTCTGGCCCGGTTGAAGGCCTTGAGGGAGGTGATACCGCCGTAGCCGATGGCGGCATAGAGGTCATCAAGGGTTTCGTAGCCGTTCTTCCGCAGCAGGGTGACGAGGGGCTCCTCACCGTTCTGCAGGACGGAGGGGCTGATGTTGTTGCGCTTGAGCTCACCCTCGAAGCTGGCCCGGCCGTTGACGATGTTTTCCTCCCGGCGCTCTTTCTTGAACCACTGCTTGATCTTGATGCGGGCCTGATTGGATTTGCAGATGTTCAGCCAGTCGCGGCTGGGGCCCTTGGGGTTCTTGGCGGTGATGATCTCCACGATATCGCCGTTCTGCAGCACGGCGTCAAAGCCGGCGATCCGGTTGTTGATCTTGGCGGAGACCATGGCGTTGCCGACGCCGGAGTGGATGGCGTAGGCGAAGTCGATGGGGGTGGAGCCGGCGGGCAGGGAGATGACGCGGCCCCGGGGTGTAAAGACGAAGACCTCGTCGTCGAACATATCGACCTTGAGGCTGCGGATGTAGTCCTCAGCCTCGACGTCCTGCTGGTTTTCGAGCAGGCGGCGTACCCAGTCGAACTCCTCGGAGCCCTTATTGATGCCCTGCTTGTAACGCCAGTGGGCCGCAATGCCGTATTCGGCGGTCTGGTGCATCTCCCAGGTACGGATCTGCACCTCAAAGGGGATGCCCTCTTTGCCGATGACGGTGGTGTGGAGGCTCTGGTACATATTGGGCTTGGGGGTGGAGATGTAGTCCTTGAAGCGGCCGGGCACCGGGGTGTAGAGGTCGTGGACGTGGCCCAGGACGTTGTAGCAGTCGGGAATGGCGTCCACAATGACCCGGAAGGCGTAGAGGTCGTAGAGCTCGTCGATGGACTTGTTCTGGGCCTGCATCTTGCGGTAGATGGAGTAGACGTGCTTGATGCGGCTGGTAATGGAGCAGTGGATGCCCACGCTCTGGAACCGCTCGGTCAGGCTGTCCTCGATCCGGTTCATGAACTGCAGGCTCTCTGCTTCGTGGCTGTCGAGGTAGTCCATGATGGTGTTGTAGGCCGCAGGCTCGAGGTAGCGGAGGCTCAGGGCCTCCAGCTCCCACTTGGGCTTCTGCAT
>CAMGPO010000184.1 GCA_946060825.1 uncultured Clostridia bacterium
CGAGGCGCTGGACTGGGTCGCGGCCCTGGACGCCCTGGGCGTGGAGGAGCTCAGCGGCGACGCCCTGCGGCAGACCCTGGGCTTCGTCCTGAAAAACAACGAGGATATGGAGGAAGCCGCCCATGACGAATCCCTCTTCGCCGGTCTATCTTGAGAAGCTGACGGAGTTCTCCCGCCTGCTGCGGCGGGAGGGTCTGACGGTGGGCCTCCGGGAGACGATGGACGCTGCCGAGGCCCTGGAGCTGCTGGGATTTGAGGACCGGGAGACGGTGCGGATCGCCCTTTCCACCATCTTCGCGAAAACGCCCCAGGAGCAGGCGGCCTTTGGCCGGGTCTTTGACAGCTACTTCGTCGGCGAGGAACAGAAGCGCGCCAGCGCCAAAGCCATGGGCGAGGCGGAGGAGGAGCTGGCCCGCCGCCGGGCTCAGATGGAGGAAGATCTGACCTTTCAAGGCAAGCAGATTCCCCTGCGGGAGGATCTGAAGGAGGTCTACGTCCATATGCCGGAGGAGGAGCGGGAAAAGCTCCGCCGGAAGGTCGACCGTCTCCGGGACAACGCCGACCGGTCGCCGGGTCTCTATGACAACTTCATCCAGTCCATCTTCCTGCGCACCCTGATGGAGCAGCAGATGCTGGCCGAGGACGCCGGCGTCGGCAACGGCGACGACCCGGACGCCGACCTCCTGTACCGGGAGATCTCCTCCTTTCAGGAGGCGGACATCCCTCGGGCCGTGGCCCTGATCCAGCGGATTGCCCAGCAGCTCAGCGGAGAATTGACTGCCAAACGGCGGCGGGGCGGCCACAGCGGCGCTCTCGATTTCCGCACGACCATCCGCAAGGGCCTGCAGACCGGCGGTGCGCTGACCGACCTGCGCTACAAAAAGAAGCGGAAACGCCGCCGCAGGCTCGTCCTGCTCTGCGACGTCTCCGGCTCCATGATGCAATTCTCCGAGTTTGTACTGCGGTTTATGAAGTCCCTCTCCGACGCCGCCGACAGCTCCCGCATCTTCCTCTTTTCCGAGGAGATCCGGGAGGTCGACCCCTTCGCGCTCCAGAATATGGAGGGCTTCCGCACCTACGTGCGCCACTCCGGCTGCTTTGGCCGGGGCACCGACCTGGGCGAGGCGCTGGACAGCCTCTGCGCTGTCCGTCCCTCGGTCTTCGGCCCCTCGACGATCCTGCTGGTGCTCTCCGACGCCAAGACCATCGACCTCGCCCACGCGGAGCGCGCCCTGCTCCGGGTCAAGAGCAAAGCCGGCAAGGTCGTGTTCCTGAATCCCATTCCGGAGCGGAAGTGGCCCTACCTCAAGGGCTGCCAGGCCCTCTCCGCCCTGACGCCCATGGTCTCCTGCAGCACCCTGGGCGAGCTGGCCCACGCCTGCCGGAAGCTGCTGGGAAGCGGATTGTAATTTCCCGCCGCCTGTGGTAAGATGGGGGCAGATTTGCAAGGAGGCAACCCTATGTTCTATATTCTGCTGCTCCTGACCGCCGGGGCCATCGTTGCCCTCGACCAGATCACCAAGGCCCTGGTCGTCGCGTCCATCCCCCTCGGCGGCTATGTGGAGGCCATTCCCGGCCTGTTCCATCTGACCCATATCCACAACACCGGCGCTGCCTTCTCCATGCTGGAAGGCGGCCGCACCTTCTTCCTCATCCTCACTGCCGTATTTCTGATCGGCGTGGTCTACTGCGTGGTCAAAAAGGTCTTTTCCAGACCCTACCTCTGGATCTTTGCCGTCCTGGCCGGCGGAGCCATCGGTAATCTGATCGACAGGGTCGTCAACGGCTACGTCGTGGATATGATCGCTCTCGACTTCATGAATTTCGCCGTCTTTAACGTAGCGGACATCTTTGTCACCGGCGGGGCCGTGGTGCTGGTAGTCTATGCCCTGCTGATCGATCAGAGCGGCAAGAAAAAGGAGAAGTCCGAGTGACCGTACTGTGCGAGGAGAACGGCCTGCGGGTCGACAGCTTCCTGGCGGGCGTGCTGGAGGAATTGTCCCGGTCCCAGATTCAGCGGCTGCTGGAGGGCGGCCACGTCCGTCTGCGGGGCCAACCGGTCAAAAAGAACGCCAAGACCACGGCGGGAGAAACCTACGAGGTCGACGTGCCTGCGCCCCAGGAGATCGGCATTCTGCCGGAGGACATCCCTCTGGACGTGGTCTACGAGGACGGGGACGTCATCGTCATCAACAAGCCCAAGGGGCTGGTGGTACATCCCGCCGCCGGTCACTGGAGCGGCACCCTCGTCAATGCCCTGCTGTACCACTGCAAGGACCTCTCGGGCATCAACGGGGCCCTGCGGCCCGGCATCGTCCACCGCATCGACAAGGACACCTCGGGCCTGCTGATCGTAGCGAAGAACGACTTCGCTCACCAGGCCCTGGCGGCCCAGCTCAAGGATCACACCCTGGCCCGGACCTACGAGGCCGTTGTCTGCGGCGGCATCCGGGAGGACAGGGGCACCATCGACGCCCCCATCGGCCGCTGCCCCGCCGACCGGAAGAAGATGGCCGTGACGGAGAAAAACAGCCGGGAGGCCGTGACCCACTGGGAGGTCGTGGCCCGCTACCGGGGCTACACCCATTTGCGTCTCCGTTTGGAAACGGGCCGCACCCATCAAATCCGCGTCCATCTGGCCTGGCAGAACCACCCGATTCTGGGTGACACGGTCTATGGCCACAAAAAGCCGGAGCTTGGTCTGGACAGCCAGTGCCTCCACGCGAAGGAGCTGACCTTTGTCCATCCCCGCACCGGTCAGCCGGTGACGGTCTCCTGCCCCCTGCCGGACTATTTTTTGGAGATTTTGGGGAAATTGAGACCGGAAAATGGTTGATTTTCCCCGCATCGTGTAGTAGAATACGGACGACCGCAGAACAAATGAATCTTCGGGGGGCCGGAGCCATTCCGGCTGAGACTGGGCGAATTGCAGCCCTCACCCGCGAACCTGATCCGGGTCATTCCGGCGTAGGGAAAGATGCAAGACCAGTCCTTCGACCGCATTGCAGCTTTCCGTTTGCAATGCGGCACATTTTTGCAAACACGGGATTTGCCGCATTTGCCGTCTGATTCCTTGTTTGCATGGAAGGATTGTGATTCAAGTATGAAAACCAGCAAATCCCATCTCCGGCTGAGAGCCCTCTGCGAAGGCGCCGTTCTGGTGGCCCTGGCCCAGGTGCTCAGCTACCTCAAGCTCTTTGAACTGCCCCAGGGCGGCTCCATCACCATCGGCATGTTCCCCATCTTCTTCTACTGCGTCCGCTGGGGCTTCGGTCCCGGCATGCTGGCCTCCTTCGCCTACGCCCTGCTCCAGCTCTTCCTGGACGGCGCCTACGCCTGGGGCTGGCAGTCCATGCTGGGCGACTACATCTTCGCTTTCGCCGTTCTCGGCGTGGCCGGCCTCTTCTGGAAGAAGAAAAACGGCTTCGTCCTCGGCGCCACCGCCGGCTGCATCGCCCGGTTCCTGGTCCACTATGTCGTCGGCGCGACGGTATGGGCCGAGTATATGCCCGAGACCTTCTTCGGCCTGACCATGACCACGCCCTGGTTCTACTCCCTGCTCTACAACGGCAGCTACATGGTGGTCGACTGGCTGCTGATCGTCGTCATCGGCCTGCTCCTGCAGAAGCCTATGAAGAAGTGGTTCGCACCCCAGCTCGGCGAATAATTCCAAACCAAACGCGGCGCATCCGTCCGGATGCGCCGTTTTTCTGCGCCTTGCACAGGGGCCACTCCTGGGGTAGAATAAAAGCAGAAAAATTTTTCAGAGAATTGTCACCTGTTTTCCGTCAAATCCGTTGGAACTGACAGAAGCGAGGCCTGCTTATGCTGCTCATGTATCTGGCCGCCGTCGACGGCGGCCCGGAACACCGGCTCTTCGAGACCCTCTACCTCCGCTACCGCAAGCAGATGCTCTATGTGGCG
>CAMGPO010000185.1 GCA_946060825.1 uncultured Clostridia bacterium
CTTGTGACAACCTTTGAAAACAGTCGCTTCGCAAAACCGAATCCGGCGTATTACCGGGATGTCTGTGGGCGGCTCGGTCTGGATCCTGCGGATTGTATGATGATCGGCAACGATGTGGAAGAGGATGGCTGTGCCGCCGCCCTCGGTTTGAAAGTCGTGCTTGTGACAGACTGCCTCCTGAACCGGAAAGCGCTGACGTTGGAGAGCTTCTGCACCTGTACGTTGGAAGAAGTCCTCCGCTGGGCGGAAGCGCTGCCGGTCCGGGAGTGAAGATGCGCAGGTGCGGAGAAGCTTGGAGGATGTATCATGAAACAATATACCGTTGACGCGTTTACCAATCAACTCTTCCGCGGAAACCAGGCGGCAATCTGCGTATTGGATGCATGGCTGCCGGAAGCACTGATGATGGATATTACCAGAGAGAATAATTTTTCTGAAACGGCTTTTACCGTAAGGAATGGGGCTGTCTATGAGCTCCGCTGGTTCACGCCCGGCGGCGAGATCGACCTCTGCGGCCATGCGACCCTGGCCTGCGCCTATGTTCTTCTGAATGAATATCTGGCTGGGCAGGATTGTGTCACCTTTGCGACCATGAGCGGAAATCTGACGGTGAAACGTCAGGGCAGCCGGTATGAGATGGTGTTTCCCTCCTATGATCTGAAGTCTGTGCCAGTTACGGATGAAATGGCCGAGGCCTTTGGCGCTGTACCGTCCGAAGCCTATCTGGGACGGGATCTCCTCTGTGTATTCGAGGATGAAAATATCGTCTGCAATCTCAAACCGGATCAGGAGAGACTCCGGACGCTTGATGGGCTGATAGCACACGCCACGGCGCCGGGTGCAGATTATGACTGCGTCTCCAGAAGCTTTGCACCCAAGCTGGACATTGAAGAGGATCCGGTCTGTGGTTCTGGACATTGTCACATCATCCCATACTGGGCGCAGCGCCTCGGTAAGCGCGATCTGAAAGCCTATCAGGCGTCAAAGCGCGGCGGAACGCTGTATTGCAGAGTGGAAGGCGACAGAACCCATTTGGCGGGAGAAGCAGTACTTTTTTCCGTCAGTGAGCTAAAACTCTGACAGGCAGATAAAAACAGCCAGGACACGATTACAATGCGTCCTGGCTGTCTCTTTGTGCTCAGTCAAACAGATAATTTCGCACAAGCTCCTGCAGAAGCTCATCGCGGTCAATCTTGCAGATCAGGCTTCTGGCATTCTGGTAGTTGGTGATATAGGTCGGATCCTCGGAGAGAAGATAGCCGACGATCTGGTTGATGGGATTGTAGCCCTTTTCGCTCAGGGAACGATAGACGGAGGTCAAAATCCGTTTCATTTCCGCTTGCGAATCATCGGGCACGATGAATTTAATGGTACTGTCATCCATGGATTCTGCCCCCTTGTTTACAAGTTGCTACTATCATATACCCAAATCGTCCGGAAGTAAAGAGGATTTCAGGATTATTTTATCGAATTACGGCGTGGAGCGTCTCTTCCAGCTTCTTCAGAACGTTTGCAATGACGCCGTCAGAGTCCGCGTCGGTCAGCGTACGGTCATCGGCCCGCAGCTCCAGGGAGAAGGCCACGCTCTTCTTACCGGCAGGGATGTTGGCGCCCCGGTAGATATCAAAGAGGTTGATTTTCCGCAGCAGCTTGCCGCCGGCAGCACTGATGCAGTTTTCGAGCTGGGCGATGGTGGTCTCCTCGTCGCAGACCAGACTCAGGTCGCGGCTGACTGCCGGGAACTTGGGCAGCGGCTTGTAGGTCTTTTCCGGAGCCAGAGCAGTCTGCAGGCCTGTGAAGTCCAGCTCAGCGCAGTAGATCTCGCCGTCGATGCCGTAGTTCTTCGCCACCAACGGATGGATCTGGCCCAGGGTACCCATGACTCTGCCATCCACAATCAGGTGAGCGCAGCGGCCGGGATGGTAGCTGGGATTGCCGCTGACGGCTTCGTAGGCAGGCGCGTGGGCGTTGATGGCCCGGAGAATGGCCTCGACCTCGCCCTTGAGGGTGAAGAAGGTTTCGCCCTCGCCGTAGGAGCCGAGCATGAGCACCTTCGGCTCATTCGGCAGCGTCTGGCCCTCGACCGGCAGGTAGATCTTGCCCATCTCATAGAGCTTGACGGCCTTGTTGTGGAAAGCGTAGTTGCGGCCCAGAATGTCCAGCAGAGAGGGCAAGGCCGTGGTACGCATGACAGAGCTGTCCTCACCCAGAGGATTGAGAATCTTCACGGTATTGCGCAGCGGGCTGTCCTTCGGCAGACGGATCTGGTCGAAACCGGCAGGGGAGACGAAGGAATAGGTGATAATCTCGCTGTAGCCCATGGCACGGGCGGCAGCGGTGGCGGTGTTTTCCAGCAGCCGGGAGGCGCTGTAGCCGCCCTTGACCGTAGCGCCCCGGAACATGGTCGTCTCAATGTTGTTGTAGCCATAGAGACGGCCGACTTCCTCAGCCACGTCGGCCATGCAGCGCAGGTCGGGCCGGAAGGAGGGAACGTGGATCGTCATGCCCTCAACGGGGATCTCCAGACGGCGGAGGTACTCCTTCATCTGCTCGGCGGAGATATCGGTGCCCAGCAGGCGGTTGATCTTCTCCGGCTCCAGAGGCAGGGTGACTTCCTCCGGCACATAGTTGAGGACATCGATGACGCCGTCCAGCACTTCGCCGGCGTTCAGCAGCTCAACCAGCTCACAGGCGCGGTTGACGGCAGGCAGGGTCATCATCGGGTCGATATTCTTCTCGTACTTGGCCGAGGCTTCGGTCCGCATGCCCAAAGCCAGGGCGGTCTTGCGAATGGAGGTGCCGTCGAAGTTGGCGGACTCAAAGACAACCATGGAGGTGTCGTCGACGATCTCGGAGTTGAGGCCGCCCATGATACCGGCCAGACCCACGGGCTTCTCCGCGTTGGCGATGACCAGCATGTCCGGCTTCAGATTCCGGACGTTGCCGTCCAGGGTGGTCAGAGTCTTGTCCTCACCGGCCCGGCGGACAATGATCTTGCCGTCCACATAGCGGTAGTCGAAGGCGTGCATCGGCTGGCCGTACTCGACCATGACATAGTTCGTGATGTCGACGATGTTGTTGATGGGACGGATGCCGGCGGCGCGAAGGCGCTGGCGCATCCACTTGGGGGAGGGGCCGATCTTGACGTTCCGGACCATCCGGGCGGAGTAGCGGAGGCACAGGTCCTCGGCGGGGACTTCCACGTCCAGCAGCTCTGTGAGGTCGCCCTCGGCGCCACCCTTGACGACGGGCTCGTGATGCTTCATCGGCACGTTGAAGGCGGCGGCTGTCTCCCGGGCCAGGCCCAGCAGGCTGTAGCAGTCGGGACGGTTGTTGGTGATCTCGAACTCCACGATGGAATCGTCGTTGCCGATGACTTCGTTGACATCCTGGCCAACGCTGCAATCCTCGTCATTGAGAATCCAGATACCGTCGGCGTAGGCATCGGGGACGTCGTGCTGGGTCAGGCCCAACTCCTGGAAGGAGCAGAGCATACCGTTGGAAACTTCACCGCGAAGCTTCCCCTTGGTGATATGGATGCCGCCGGGCAGCCAGGAGTTGTGCAGGGCGGCGGGAACGAGATCGCCCTCATGGACGTTCTGGGCGCCGGTGACGATCTGTACCGGTTCTTCGCGGCCCACGTCCACCTGGCAGATCCACATATGGTCGGAATTGGGGTGACGCACCATAGAGAGGACTTTGCCGACGACAACGTTTTTGATCTCCTCGTCCATACGGGTGATGGTCTCGACTTTCTGTCCGGCCAGGGTCATGACGTCATTGTATTCTTTGTCTGTGGCCTGGATATCCACATAGTCTTTCAGCCATTTTCTCGAAATATTCATAGATCAGAACCTCCTCAGAACTGGGACAGGAAGCGGATATCGTTCTCGAAGATCAG
>CAMGPO010000186.1 GCA_946060825.1 uncultured Clostridia bacterium
GTGCGGCGCGGCATGGTGGTCTACGGCCGGGACCGGCTGGACGAAATTTCCGCCTGCGGTCCCACCACCGTCTGCGAGCTGAAGGACGGCTACTACCGCTCTACCGTCATCACACCGGAGGACTTCGGCTTGACGCGCTGCACCAAGGCAGATCTGGTGGGCGGTTCCCCGGCGGAGAACGCCGCCATCACCCGGGCAATCCTCGCCGGAGAGCAAGGCCCCCGGCGTACAGCGGTACTGCTGAACGCCGGCGCGGGACTGTTCCTGGGCGGAAAGGCAGATACCATTGCGGACGGCGTGAAACTGGCCGCGGCGCTGATCGATTCCGGCGCGGCACAGCAGACGCTGGACGCCTTTATCGCCGTCTCCAACGGGTAACGCCATGGCGACGATTTTAGACACCATCGCGGACTACGCCCGGCAGCGGGTGGCCGCGGACAAGGCGCGTATCGGTCCGGACGCCATGCGGGAGCTGGCTCTCGGGGGAGATGCCGGCGGCGCAGCCTTTGAAGCGGCCCTGCGAAGGCCCGGTATGCGCTTCATCTGTGAGGTGAAGAAGGCGTCCCCCTCCAAGGGGCTGATCTCGCCGGACTTCCCCTATCTCGACATCGCCCGGGCCTATGAGGCGGCGCAGGCGGATTGCATCTCCTGCCTGACCGAGCCCAGGTGGTTCCTCGGTTCGGACGGGATATTCCGGGAGATCCGCGGTGCGGTGTCCACGCCCATGCTGCGCAAGGACTTCACCGTGGATGAGTACCAGATCTATCAGGCCAAGGCGCTGGGGGCCGACGCCGTGCTGTTGATCTGTGCCTTTCTCGACACCGAAACCATCGCCCGGTATCTGGAGCTTTGCGGCAGTCTGGGTCTCGCCGCCGTGGTGGAGGCCCACGACGAAGCGGAGATCGCCTCTGCCGTCTCCGCCGGCGCCCGCATCATCGGCGTGAACAACCGGAATTTGAAGGACTTTTCGGTGGATTTCTCCAACGCCGCCCGCCTGCGGGATCTGATTCCGCCGGAAGCGGTCTTTGTGGCGGAGAGCGGCGTCAAAGGTCCCGCCGACGCGGCAATGCTGAAGGCCATCGGAGCGGATGCGGCCCTCATCGGCGAAGCACTGATGCGCGCGCCGGACAAGGGCGCTATGCTGAACGCCCTGCGGGAGGCTGCCCGATGACGAAAATCAAGATCTGCGGCCTGTTCCGCTCCTGCGACATCGACTTTGTCAACGAGGCCAAACCGGACTGGTGCGGCTTTATCATCAACTTCCCCAAGAGCCACCGGAATGTGACGCCGGACCAGGTCCGCGCCCTCCGGGAACGGCTGGACGGCACCGTCACCCCGGTGGGTGTGTTTGTGGATCAGCCGGCAGAGGCCGTGGCGGCGCTGCTGAACGATGGCACCCTGTCCGTGGCGCAGCTCCACGGCCACGAGGACAGGGACTACATCGCCGCCCTGCGGGCCTTGGCCCCCGGGCATCCGGTGTGGAAGGCGTTCAAAATCCGCGCTGCCGCTGATCTGGAGCAGGCGCTGGCCTCTCCGGCGGACCTGGTGCTGCTGGACAGCGGGCAGGGCAGCGGACAGACCTTCGACTGGTCCCTGGCAGCCGGTGTGGAGCGGCCCTTTTTGCTGGCCGGCGGGCTGACGCCGGGCAACATCGCCCAGGCGGTGGCCGCCGTCCATCCCTACGGTTTAGACCTGTCCAGCGGTGTGGAGACGGACAGGGTAAAAGACAGAGAAAAAATCCTGGCGGCCGTGGCCGCTGCACGAAAGGACTGAGACATATGTCCAAAGGACGATTCGGCATCCATGGCGGGCAATACATCCCCGAAACACTGATGAACGCCGTCATCGAACTGGAGCATGCCTACAACTGCCTGAAAGACGATCCGGACTTCAACCGGGAGCTGACGGAGCTGCTCAACGAGTACGCGGGGCGGCCCTCCCGGCTGTATTATGCCGCCAGAATGACGAAAGATCTGGGCGGCGCCAAAATTTACCTGAAGCGGGAGGACCTGAATCACACCGGCGCCCATAAGATCAACAACGTGCTGGGTCAGGCCCTGCTGGCAAAGAAGATGGGCAAGACCCGGCTCATCGCCGAGACCGGCGCAGGCCAGCACGGCGTAGCCACTGCCACCGCTGCGGCGCTCGTGGGCATGGAATGCGTGGTGTTCATGGGTGAGGAGGACACCAAGCGTCAGGCGCTGAACGTGTATAAAATGCGCCTGCTGGGCGCGGACGTCATTCCTGTCGCCACTGGCACCGGTACGCTGAAGGACGCCTGCTCCGCCGCCTTCCGGGAGTGGACCAACCGGATCAGCGACACCCACTACTGCCTCGGCTCCGTCATGGGGCCCCACCCCTTCCCCACCATTGTGCGGGACTTCCAGTCCGTCATCTCCAAGGAGATTCGGGAACAGCTGATGGAGAAAGAGGGCCGGCTGCCCGACGCCGTCATCGCCTGCGTGGGCGGCGGCTCCAACGCCATCGGTGCGTTCTATCATTTCATCGGCGAGCCCTCTGTCCGCCTCATTGGCTGCGAGGCCGCAGGGCGGGGCGTGGACAGCTTTGAGACGGCGGCCACCATCGCCACCGGCCGCCTGGGCATCTTCCACGGCATGAAGAGCTATTTCTGCCAGGACCAGTACGGCCAGATCGCGCCGGTCTACTCCATCTCTGCCGGACTGGACTACCCCGGCATTGGCCCGGAGCACGCCTGGCTCCACGACACCGGCCGGGCGGAATATGTGGCCATCACCGACGATGAGGCAGTGGACGCCTTCGAGTATCTCTCCCGGACAGAGGGTATCATCCCGGCTATCGAATCGGCCCATGCCCTTGCCTATGCCAGAACGCTGGCGCCCATGATGGACAAGGACCGGATTCTCGTGGTCAACGTTTCCGGCCGGGGCGACAAGGATTGCGCAGCCATCGCCCGGTACAGAGGGGAGGATCTTTCCGAATGAGCAGAATCAGAGAGGCCTTTGCGAAGGGCAAGGCGTTCATACCCTTTATCACCTGCGGCGACCCGGATCTGGAGACCACCGCCCGGGTGGTCCGCGCCATGGCGAAGGCGGGGGCGGACCTGATCGAGCTGGGCATTCCCTTCTCCGATCCCACGGCGGAAGGTCCAGTGATCCAGGCGGCCAACCTCCGGGCGCTGCGCGCGGGGACGACGACCGACCGGATCTTCGATCTGGTGCGGGACCTGCGGCGGGATGTGCCCTTGCCCATGGTATTCATGACCTACGCCAACGTGGTGTACTCCTACGGTTCGGAGCGGTTTATCTCCGCCTGTGCGGACATCGGGATCGACGGGCTGATTCTGCCCGACGTTCCCTTTGAGGAAAAGGCAGAATTCGACCCCATCTGCAGGCAGTACGGCCTGGATCTGATGTCCCTGATCGCCCCCACCTCCGAGGCCCGCATTGCCATGGTGGCCCGGGAGGCCAGCGGCTTTGTGTATGTGGTGTCCAGCCTGGGCGTCACCGGCGTCCGATCAGAGATTACCACGGACATCGGCGCCATGGTCCGGCTGGTGCGGGCAGCCAACCCGGACATCCCCTGCGCCGTGGGCTTCGGCATCTCCACACCAGAGCAGGCGGCAGCCATGGCCGCCCTTTCCGACGGGGCCATCGTGGGCAGCGCCATCGTCAAGCTGATCGCCCGGTATGGCCGGGACGCGGCGCCGTATGTGGGGGACTATGTGTCGGCGATGAAAGCCGCCGTCCGCTCCGTCTGAACAGCTTTCTGCCCTCCTTCCTCATTCACTGTCCCCCCGGGAGAAGCAAATACCGCCGTTCACAGCGTCCACAGCATCTCCAATGCCCACAATTGAACTGCACCCCATTTGTTGGATCGCACGACACACGATCTA
>CAMGPO010000187.1 GCA_946060825.1 uncultured Clostridia bacterium
GAGACGCGCTCCTGCAAGATCACGGAGGCTTTCCGAAAGGGCAGAGGACGACCCGCGGGGGCCGAGCAGGAGATGCTGGCCGCCGGGGTTCCCCAGTGGTACATCGAGTCCTGCAAGAAGATCAAGTACCTGTTCCCCAAGGCCCACGCGGCGGCCTACGTCATGATGGCCTTCCGCATTGCCTGGTTCAAGGTCCATGAACCCCTGGCCTTCTACGCTGCCTACTTCTACCGCCGCAGCCAGAAGGACGGGTTCGACGCCGCCATGATGACCCACGGCATCGAGACGGTCAAGGAGCACCTGCTCCGCATCAAGAACAGCGACGAGACCACGGGCAAGGAAGACGACCTCTTTACCACGCTGGAGATGTGCTATGAGTTCTATCTCCGCGGCTTTGAGTTCCTGCCCATGGATCTCTATGAGTCCCACGCCACCAAATTCCTCATCAAGGACGGCAAGCTGCTGCCGCCGTTTGTGTCGGTCTCCGGCCTCGGCGAGACGGCGGCCTGGGACATCATGGAGGGCCGCAAGGGACGGCGGTTCATCTCCATTGAGGAATTTGCCGCCGCCTGTCCCAAGGTCTCCAAGACCCACATTGAGAATCTGAAAGAGGCTGGAGCCTTCGGCGATATGCCGGAAACCAGCCAGATCACCCTGTTCGGATGAAACCATCCTTGACGGATTTCGTCTTTTATGGTATACAGGGATCACTGCTCGCAGAAAAGGAAGAACCGACATGGCAGAACACCGAACCCAACAGCCGGAGACCCGTTCCGTCAGCGCCGCCAGCGCCACAACTCTGGTGGCCCGCGGCGACGAGGCGGGTGAAATCCGCAGAAAGGCCCGCGAGGCGGACCGTCGCCTTCAGAAAAACCGGGAGCGGGAGCTCCGCAAGGCGGAAAAGACCCGTCAGCGCCGCCGGGAAATCGTGATGTTTCTGCTGTTGCTGCTGATCGTCATCGGCTTCTTTGTGGTCGATGCCCTGATTAGGAAAAAACCGGCGGCGGAGCCGCCCCGAACCGAGCCGGCAGCCGTAATGGCGGCCGCTCCAGAATGGAGGAACCTCAGATGAAAAAATGGATGGCACTGCTGCTCAGCCTTTGTCTGCTGATCGGCCTTTGCGCCTGCGGCGCGCAGAAAGAAGCGGAAAACAAGCCGTTGGAGCTGGAGCCTCCGGTGGAGGAGCCTGCCGAACCGGCGGAGGAACCGGCCGCTGAGCCGGAAGCCCCGGCGGAGGAACCGGAAGCGCCCGCGGAGGAACCGGCGGAAGAGCTGGAGGAACCGGACGACGGGCCGGGCCTGAACGGCATTGCCGGGGAGGCCGGCGGCTATTGGTATGAGGAGGACGCCGGCAGCGGCGCCTATGAGGACGGCGTCGGCAACCACGAGAGCTATTCCTACTCCATCCCGGCCTTCAATGTGGACTCCGCCGACGCGGCAATCCTGAACGATGAGATTGCCTCCGACTGCGGCGTCTATGTGCAGGAGATGTTGGACAACGAGGAGAAGAAGGCCTCTCTGTCCGCCTATTCTCTGGACTACGAAGCCTGGCTCAACGGCGAGATCGCCTCTATTCTGGTCACGGCAAAGCGGGCTGAGTCGGATATCGTGGAGTACCACACCTACAATCTGAACGTGGCCACCGGCGCACGGGCCACCGGCGCCGATCTGATCGCCGCTCTGGGGCTGGACGAGGACGGCTTCACCGCTGCGGCCCAGCAGGCGGCCTCGGACAAGTTTGAGGCGCTGTACAGCGGCATGGAGGGCGACGAATTCTACAAGGAGCAGTACGACAAGACCATGTCCGCCGACGCCTTCGGCCTGACCATGCCCATGTATCTGGACGGGAGCGGCAGGCTGTGCGTCGTCGCCCGAATCTATGCCCTGGCCGGTGCGGCCTATTACGACTATCCGCTGCCCATCAGCCGGTGACGGGAGAGTCCCCATTCCAAAGAAAGAAACGCGCCCACCGAACAGAGCTGTTCGGTGGGCGTGTTCGTTTCAGTTGTCCTCGGGGCCGCGTTCCATGGAGCGGGCGGCGGAAAAGCCCTCCGGATAGCGGGCGGCCAGCTTTTTGAGATTGTTCTCAAAGATGGTGTCCAGGGGAATGTCCAGCGCCGTCGCCGTCTCGGCAAGATACCAGGCGATATCTCCCAGCTCTTTGGCAAGGCGCTCTTTGTCCAGCTCGTGACCCTGGGCGAGCCATTTTTTGACGATGTCAATGGCCTCGCCGGACTCTCCGCAGAGCCCCATGACGCCGTTAATCAGGACGTCCTTCGGGCTGAGGTCCGGATTCAGCGTCCGCATGGCCAGAGCCTGGTATTCGTTTGCGGTCATCTCTGTCCTCCGCAGCCGGTCAGCCTTCGGCCTGGTAGACGATCCGGCCGTTCACGATGGTGGTGTAGGCCTCGCCGCCAACGGTGGTCAGGGGATCCGCCGTCCAGATGACGACGTCGCCGTCCTTGCCCGGTTCCAGACTGCCGACGCGGTCGGCGATGCCGGTCAGAGCCGCGGGATTGATGGTAATGGCCCGCCAGGCTTCCTCCTTGTCCAGTCCGGCGTTGACGGCCAGCCCGGCGCACATGGGCAGGTACTGGAGCGGGATCACCGGGGCGTCGGTGATGATGCTGATGGGCACGCCAGCGGCATGGAGAACGGCGGGGGTGGTGAAGCTCTTGTTCTTCAGCTCGATCTTGGTCTTGCCGCCCAGAGAGGGGCCGACAAAGGCAGGCAGGCCCTCTTCTGCCAGCTCGTCGGCGATTAGCGCGCCGTCGGTGCAGTGGTCGAGGGTCATGCGGACGCCGAACTCCCTGGCGATGCGGACGGCGGTCAGAATGTCGTCGGCCCGATGGGCGTGGGCCTTGAGGGGAATCTCGCCTTTGATGACCGGGATCATGGCCTCCAGCTTCATGTCAAAGGCCGGATTCTTGCCACTTTCCTTGTCCTCCAGATAGCGGCGGGTCTTGAAGAGCAGCTCCCGCAGCAGGGCCGCCGTGGCCATGCGGGTCATGGGGCTTTTCTTCATGCCCTGACCGTAGCAGCGCTTCGGATTCTCGCCGAAGGCGCACTTCATGGCCAGGGGCTCCCTGACGATCATCTTGTCCACCCGCTTGCCGGCCAGCTTGATGGCGACGAAGGTGCCGCCCACGACGTTGGCGCTGCCCGGGCCGGTGCAGGCCGTGGTCACGCCGCCCTGCAGGGCGTTCCCAAAGGCCTCGTCCTGGGGATTGATCGAGTCAATGGCCCGCATCTGGGGCGTCAGGGGATCCACAATCTCGTTGTAGTCGTGGCCCTCCCAGCCCACGGCCTCGTTGTCCAGGCCGATGTGGCAGTGGGCCTCGACGCAGCCGGGGGTGACCAGCCGCCCGCCGGCGTCCAGTACCTGGGCCCCTGCCGGGGCGGCGATCTCCGGAGCGACGGCGGCGATTTTTCCGTTGTCATCGATCAGGACGCAGCCTCGTTCCAGCTCCGGCCCGACCATGGGTTTGATGTGACCGTTTTGAATCAGCAGCATGATAGTTGCCTCCCTTTTGGTTGTATTCCCTGCCATTATAGCACAAAATGCCGAAAAGGGGAAGAAAAGGCCGCGCAAAAAGCGGCTGCCCGCAAAACAGCATGATCCAGGCAGGAAGGTCCGTCATGATGCGGCGACTGGCAGAATAAGCCCCACAGGAGCGATTTCCCGTGGGGCTTTGGCTCTGTTCGGTTTTACGCTTCCCACTCGGCCTTGTGGGCCTCCCACCATGCGGGGAAGTTGGGGTCTTTCGGGGAGAGGGTGGGCTTGATTGCGCTAATATCTGTAAGGAGCGTTTCATTCTTCTGCAACGAAAACGGCGTCATATTGATGTTCACCATGCCCAATTCG
>CAMGPO010000188.1 GCA_946060825.1 uncultured Clostridia bacterium
TGTCCATACTCTCGTCAAAGCCGACGGTCATGGCCTCCATCTCCTTGACGGACATACCGCCGTAGGTCAGGAAGCCCTCGAACATGGGCACCAGATCTTCCATGGAGTGGAACATGGCCTCGTCCCGCATCAGGATCGCGCCGCCGCGGGCGAAGCCGAACTTCCGGGCGGAGAAATAGATGATGTCGAACCGGTCGGCGATCATGCGGCAGATCTCCCGGACGGACTTGTCCCGCATCGCCGGCTCCCGGGTCTTGATGAAGTAGAGGTTGTCCTGGAGCAGAGACGCGTCCAGGACGGTCAGCACGCCGTACTTCCGGCAGATCTCCGTGGCTGCCTCGATGTTGGCGTAGGAGATGGGCTGGCCGCCGATCAGATTCGTGCCGGCCTCCAGGCGGACATAGGGCACGTTCTCCGGCGTCTCCTTCTGAATACAGGCCTCCAGCCGCTCGAGGTCAATGTCGCCCTTGAAGGGCAGGTCGCTCTTGCTGACGAGGCCCTCGGCCCTGACCAGCTCCTCGACCCGGCCGCCGAGGCGGGTGATGTGAGCCTTGGCAGTGGTGAAGTGGTAGTTCATGATGACGCAGCTTCCCGGCTTTACAAAGCGGGTCGCCAGGATGTTCTCACAGGCGCGGCCCTGGTGAGCCGGCAGGCAGAGGGGCATCCCGAAGATTTCCTCCAGCTTGGCCGCCATCCGGTAGAAGGTCTCGCTGCCGGCGTAGGCGTCGTCTGCCCGGAGCATGGCCGACTGCATCTGGTCGCTCATGGCGTTGACGCCGGAATCGGTCAGCATATCCATAAAAATGTCGCCGTTGTGGAGCTGGAAGGTGTTGAAGCCGGCCTCATAGATTTTTTTCAGCCGCTCCGCCGTGGGCAGCAGCTTCAGTTGCTGGACGATCTTGACCTTGTGCATCTCCATTGGGATGGGTTCATGTTTGTAAAAAGTGATCTGCGCCATAAAAATCCGTACTCCTCATTTCGATGTCTGCGCCAATACGCTTTTTACAATTTAATTCTTTAGGCTGAAAAAGTATAGGGGCATCTTCGACAAAATCCGGAAATTTTATTCTACATTGCCGTGGAAAACAACAAATGGGACGGTTTCTTTCCGGAGAAAACCGGCATTCTATACAAAACCGCCCCGGGGGCTTCCTCCGGAGCGGTTTTTGGTTATTCATACTGGCCGGCCAGATTGCGGACCCACTTCCCCTGCCGGACGTAGATCCAGCCGAGGACGGCCTTGAGGCCTTCGGAGAGCAGCACCAGCGTGTAGATTGGCACAATGGGCAGGCTGGTTTCAAAGATCAGCAGCGCCGCTACCGGTACTGCTGCGATCCACTCGTAGATGCTGTCGAAAAAGAAGGTAATGAGGACGCTTCCGCCGGAGCGGAGGGTGAAGTATTCACAGTTGGTGATGGCGAAGATGGGCTGGAAGCAGCCGTGGATGAGGATGAACCACCGCCCCAGATCCCGGATCTCATCGGTGGTGTTGTAGAGCAGGGGGAACATCCCGGCGAGGGCGATCTGCACGAGGCCGACGCCGGCGCAGACGGCGGCGCTGAAGGCCGTCATTCTGGGGGCGGTACGGCGGGCATCCTCGGTTTTGCCTGCGCCCAGCAGATTGCCGACGATGATGGCCGTGGCCTGGCCCAGGGCCAGGAAGCAGACGCAGGAGACATTGGTGACAGCGGTGGAGATGTTATAGCCCGCCACAACGTCCAGGCCCCGCTCGGAATAGCAGCGGGAGAGCATGGCCATGGAGGTCGACCACAGCAGCTCGTTGAACAGCAGGGGCAGGCCCTTGCGGACAATGTCAGCGGCCAGCTCCTGCCGGATGCGGAGGCTGCGGTAGACGCCCTGGATATAGGGATGGGTTTCTCTGCGCCGGTGGGTATAGATGACGACAATGGCGCACTCGGCCACCCGGGAGACCACGGTGGCGATGGCCGCGCCGGTGACGCCCAGGGCCGGCAGGCCCAGCTTGCCGAAGATCAGGACGTAGTTGAGGACGAGGTTGATGCCCACGGCGGCGAGGGCGGCCCGCATGGGAACGATGGTTTCGCCGGTCTCCCGGAGGGTGGAGGCGTAGACCTCTT
Source organism: uncultured Clostridia bacterium (assembly GCA_946060825.1). Lineage (GTDB taxonomy): Bacteria > Bacillota > Clostridia > Oscillospirales > Oscillospiraceae > RGIG3159. The sequence goes on from CAMGPO010000188.1 coordinate 2,097, forward strand.
TGAGGGCAAAGGGAAGCAGGCCGGGGAGCATGACCAGCAGATAGGCCCGAGCGCTTTCAAAGGTCAGGGCGAGATCGCCGGCGCCGGTGTCGTGGAGCCAGGCGCGGATCAGACTGCCGCCGAAGCCGAGGAAAACGGCGAGGCCCACGGTGCAGAAGATCATGCAGGTGAGGAGCTTGAAGCGGAAGGTCTGCCGGACGCCGTCGGTGCTGCCGCGGCCATGGAACTGGCTGGTGAAGATGCCCGGTCCGGCGGTGGCGCCGAAGAGGGTGAGGTTGAACACGAAGAGGAGCTGGTTGACAATGGCGACGCCGGACATCTGCTCGGTGCCGATGCGGCCAATCATGATGTTGTCCAGCAGGCCGACGAAGTTGGTCACGCCGTTCTGCAGCATGATGGGCAGGGCCAGCGCCAGCACATAGCGGTAAAAGCCCTTCTCGTTCCAAAGTTTCAAGGTGATTCCCTCCAGTCATGTTCTGCTATTCTACCCCACAAACCCGGAGTCGTCAAGGACGAAAACGCAGATCGTCCGCCGTGGTTGCGGCAGGCGGTTCCCTGTGCTATACTGGACAAAAAACCGGAAAGAAGGCTCGGATATGGAACGGATCCCCTATTTTGACGCCCACTGTGACACCCTGCTCGGCTGCATCCGGGGCGGCAGCCTGCGGAGCGGCCCCGCCGCCGTGGCCCTGGACAGGACCGGGGCGTTTTCGCCCTTTGCCCAGGTCTTTGCCCTGTTCTACAACACGGATTTCGTGCCGCCGGAGCAGCGCCCGGCGGAGACCGCCCGGTACCACGACTGCTACCTCCGGGAGCTGCAGCGCTGCGGCGACCTCGCCGTCCACTGCACCGGCCGGGACAGTGTGCTCCGGGCCGCCGAAGCTGGCAAGGCGGCGGCCCTGCTCTCCATCGAGGACGCCGCCCTGATCGGCTGCGACCCCGCCGCGCTGGAAACTGCGGCGGCCTGGGGCGTGCAGTTCATCAACATCACCTGGAACCACCGCAACCTCCTCTCCGGCTCCTGTGCCGACACGCCGGAGCAGGGCCTGACCGACCGGGGCCGCGCCTTTGTCCGGGAGGCGGAGCGCCTCGGCATCCGGATGGACGTGTCCCACCTCTCGGAGCGGGGCTTCTGGGATCTGGCGGAGATGGCCGAGCGGCCCATCGTCGCCTCCCATTCCAATTCCGCCGCCCTCTGGCCCCATCGGCGCAACCTCACCGACGACCAGTTCCGCGCCGTCGCCGCCTCCGGCGGCGTCGTGGGCCTCAACGTCTACCAGGACTTCCTGGGCGAGCCGGGCGCGGGGATCCCGGTGTTCATCGCCCATCTGGAGCACTTCCTGGAGCTGGGCGGCGAGGACGCCGTGGGCCTCGGCACCGACTTCGACGGCTGCGCCCCGGTCTGCGCCGGTCTGGAGGACGTCGGCGCCATGCCCCGCCTCTGGGAGGCCCTCCGCGCCCGGGGCTACAGCGGAGAGCTGCTGCGCAAGCTGTTCTTTGAGAACTGGCTGCGCGTCCTCCGCCCATAAAGAGAAAGCTCCTGTCTGCCCGGAGACAGGAGCTTTTCCGCGCCGCCGGTCATGCCGCCGCGGCCAGCATATTGTCGAGGAAGATGCCGTAGCCCTTGGAGGGGTCGCCGACGAGGACGTGGGTCACGGCCCCGACGAGCCTGCCGTCCTGAAGGATGGGACTGCCGCTCATGCCCTGGACGATGCCGCCGGTTTGGGCCAGCAGGGCCGGATCCGTCACCTCAAGCAGCAGGTT
>CAMGPO010000189.1 GCA_946060825.1 uncultured Clostridia bacterium
GATCTTCTGGTCCGGGTCGCCCACGACGAAGAGGTTGTGGTGGTAGCCCGCCAAGATCTCCGCCAGCTCGTACTGATCCTTGTCGATGTCCTGGAACTCGTCCACCATGACATACTCCATCCGCTTCTGCCACTTCTCCCGGACGGCCCTGTCCTGCTGGAGTACATAGAGGGTAAAATAGACAAGGTCGTCGAAGTCGAGGCCGTAGCACTTGCGCTGCTCATAGAAATAGCGGTACATGACCCGATCCTTGATCGAGGTGGCCGACTCCTCCAGCTCCCGCAGATGCTCGAGGTTCATGTCGATCAGGGTTTTGACGTAGCCCCGGCCGCCCTTGCGCCAGCCGATGTGGTCGATGGCCTCCTTGACCGTCAGGTCGCGGGAGGTCAGGCCCAGGTCGGCAAAGACGTTTTTCAAAATGGCCGCCTTGTCCTCCTCGTCGAGGACGATGAAGGTGGAGGGGTATTGGGCAACGTGGCAGTCCTCCTTCAAAAGAGCCATGCAGAAGCCGTGGAAGGTGGTGATGCGGCCCAAATCCTGATCCGGCAGCGCCTGCCGGATGCGCTTCTTCATCTCCGCCGCCGCCTTGTTCGTGAAGGTGACGCAGAGGATCGACGTGGTGGAGATGCCCAGGGCCTCCACCAGATAGAGATACCGCCGCGTCAGCGTCCGCGTCTTGCCCGAGCCTGCCCCGGCTACTACGCGGATGTAGCCCTCCGTCGTCTCCACCGCCGCCTGCTGTTCCGGATTGAGCTGTTTCCAGTCGTCCATGGTTCCGCCTCCCGATGCGTTTTTTCCAGCATAACACAGCAGGTGTCCCATAAAACGGATAGATTGCCTTTTTCCCGTTTTTTGTTATACTAAAAAGGAAAAAGGAGGCGACGCCGATGATCGAAATTCTCTACGAAGACCGGGATTTGCTGGTCTGCGTCAAGCCGGCGGGCTGTCTCTCGGAGGACGGCCCCTCGGAGACCTGTATGCCCCGGCAGCTCCGGGCGCAGTACCGCGCCGCCGGAAAAGGCGACTTCATCGCCGGGGTGCACCGGCTCGACCGCAACGTCGGCGGGCTGATGCTCTTCTCCCGGCGGAAGGAGATCACCGGAAAGCTGACCGCCGCCGTGGCCGAGCACCGGGTGGTAAAGGAATACCTGGCCGTCCTGCGGGGGCAGATCACCGAGCCGGAGGGCACGCTGACCGACCTCCTGTTCCGGGACAGCACGAAAAACAAGACCTATGTGGTCAAACGGATGCGGAAGGGCGTCCGGGAGGCCTCCCTCTCCTACCGGGTGCTGGCCACGGCGGACAACCTGACCCTGGTGCGCGTCCGGCTCCACACCGGGCGTACCCACCAGATCCGCGCCCAGTTCTCCTCCCGGGGGCTGCCCCTGCTGGGCGACGTCCGCTACGGCAGCAAGGATCCCGGCTGCGACTGCGCCCTCTGGTCGTTCCACCTCCGCTTTGACCACCCGGTCACCGGAAAGGAAGTCGAGGTATACCGCCGCCCTCCGGAGGCCTACCCCTGGAACCGGTTTTCCGACGAGGCCCTTGCCCCGGGAGGTTCGCCCTGTCCCTGAGAATTAACCTAATTTTTTGTTTGTTCTTACAAAAATTTTGTATGATCCCCTCTTGCATTCTGGCAGAACCTCCGGTATGATAGAGACATGAAACCACGGAACAACCACCAACCGGTACTGAGAAAGAGGGAATCCACATGGAAAACTATTTTAAGCTGAAGGAGCGCGGCACCACGGTTCGCACCGAGCTGATGGCCGGCCTCACAACCTTTATGGCGATGGCCTACATCCTGATGGTCAACGCCGGAATGTTCGCCGATCCCTTCGGCGACGGCACCAACGTCCTCGGCGTCAGCTACGGCGCCATCTACATCGCGACGGCCATCTCCGCCGTGGTCGGCACGGTCCTGATCGGCCTGCTGGCCAACCTGCCTCTGGCCCAGGCCTCCGGTATGGGCCTCAACGCCTACTTTGTCTACACCGTCTGCGTCGGTCTCCAGATGACCTACGCCAATGCCCTGGTGCTGGTGCTCTTTGACGGCCTGCTGTTCGTCCTGCTGACCATTACCGGCCTCCGGAAGGTGATCTTCGACGCCATTCCCAAGGAGGTCAAGGTCGCCATCTCCGCCGGCATCGGCCTGTTCATCGCCTTCATTGGCCTGCAGAACGCCGGTATCGTCGTAAACGACGGCGCCACCTGCGTCAATCTGGCCTCCTTCAACGTGTTCAGCGGCTCCGCCACCTGGGCCGGTATCTTCCCGATGCTCCTGACCATCCTGGCTGTCTTTGCCATCGGCGCAATGTCCAAGAAGAAGGTCAAGGGCGCCGTTCTCTGGGGCATCCTGGGCGCGACGGTGCTCTACTACGCCATCGGCCTCGTCACGGTGCCCGGCTTCTATGCCGCCGCCGTTGCCCCGAATTTGACCTCCGACTTCTTCGGCGCGTTCAAAGATTTCGGCTCCCAGGCCTTCCTGAAGGTCTTTACCGAGGGCTTTGACTTCTCCGGCTACATCGCGGCCAACGGCGCAGGGGCCTTCGTCGTCACCCTGCTGACCACCATGCTGGCCTTCTGCATGGTCGATATGTTCGACACCCTGGGTACCCTCTATGGCGCCTGCGCCTGCGGCGGCCTGCTGACCAAAGAGGGTGATGTGCCCAACATGAACCGGGCCATGCTGGCCGACGCTGTCGCCACCTGCGCTGGTTCGGTCTGCGGCACCTCCACCGTCACCACCTTCGTCGAGTCCTCCGCCGGCGTCGCCGAGGGCGGCCGGACGGGCCTGGCCTCCATGGCCACCGCGGCCCTGTTCTTCATCGCCATGTTCCTGGCCCCCGTGGCCCAGCTCATCCCCACCTACGCCTGCGCTGCCGCTCTGATTTATGTCGGTGTTCTGATGATGAGCAACGTCCGCAACATCAACTGGGACGATCCCGCCGCAGCCGTGGTCGGCTTCCTGACCGTGGCCATCATGCCCCTGACCTACAACATCTCCTACGGCATCGCCTTCGGCCTGATCTCCTACATCTTTGTCAAGCTCTTCACCGGCAAGGTCAAAGAGGTCAATGTGGGCACCTGGGTCATCGGCATCCTCTTCGCCCTGATGTTCTTCCTGACTCACTGAGTTTCCCGCCGGCATCCAAACCCCGGCGTGCTGCCGCGTATTCGTAAAACAGGAAATCCTCCGTATGCGCCGGTCATACGGAGGATTTTTGTATGGTGTTCCGGCAAAGAGATGCCCGGCCGCTCCGGCGGCACGAATCCGCTGCCATCCGGGGCGGTAAAGAATGGCGGCCCGGCGGGATGCGGGCATCCCGCCCTACATCAACGCGTTGTTCTTCCCCTATGGCTGCCGCAGGTGGGAAGCGGCCCGCATTGCCCCCCAGGCAGCCAGGGCCGCCGGCAGGACCCACAGGAGATCCCGCGGGAGGTCGTGGGAGATCGTGGTGAAGCCCTTGACGCAGAGGAGGCCAATCAGGATGGCCCAGGGAACCATTGCCAGACAGGCCAGGGACCTGCCTGCCTTTTTATGCCGCAGCGCCACGGCGAGCGGGGTCAGAACCACGGCCAGGGCGGCGGCAAGCAGGACATAGAAGGCAGGGGCCAGCCGGGGCAGCTCCATCATGCCGCCGCTGGGGAAGGGGTCCTCGCCCCAGAGCAGCACCATGTCCTGACCATCGAGGCTGTAGAGTACGGCCTCCGTCCCGGCGGGCAGGGCCACGGTGGGAGAGGCGGTCCGGAGCAGCCGGTCCAGGGGCGTGGTCCAGGCCGTCACAACGGCGCAGCAGACGCCCTCATAGGTTTCCTCCGTCACACGGCAGGCCGTGACCCGGCCCGTGGG
>CAMGPO010000190.1 GCA_946060825.1 uncultured Clostridia bacterium
AGTTCAGCAGCACCGACGGGACGGCCGCCGATGTGGAGCGGCTGGTGCGCGGCGGCGAGCGGGTGCTCGACCTGGGCAGCGGCAGCGGCATCCTCTCCATTACGGCCCTGCTGCTGGGCGCGGCCACGGCCACCGGCGTGGACATCGACCCCAAGGCCGAGGACATCGCCCGGGAGAACGCCGCCTTCAACGGCCTGGGTGCGGACCGCTTCACGGCCCTGACGGGCAATGTGCTGGGCGACGATGCCTTCCTCGCGGCCCTGCGGGGCGCGGGCAGCGACCTCGTGCTGGCCAACATCGTGGCCGACGTCATCATCCCTCTGGCCCCGGTGGTGCCGGGTCTGCTGAAGACGGACGGCACCTTTGTCTGCTCCGGCATTCTGAACACCCGGCTGGACGAGGTTCTGGCGGCTCTCGACGCCGCCGGTCTGGCCGTGGAGGCCGTCCATCAGGAGGACGACTGGTGCCAGATCACCGCCAAGCGAAAGGAGGCGTGAGGTTTGCGCCCTGTCTTTTCCTACCGCAACCGGGCCAGACTGCGCCGCGTTCTTCTCACTTTGCTGATCGTTCTGGCCGTCGCGCTGGCCCTCTGCATTGTCACGCTGGCCTATCTCGACCGCTATATTGTATACGATCAGGAGGGTGCTCATCTGGATGTCGACTGGAAGGAACACACCCAGACTGCCCCGACGGCGTCCGTCTCCTCGATTGAGGCGGAGATTTCCTACGTCACCGCCGACGATGACGCGGCCATCGGCACAATCCGGAAGGTCACGGGCTACTATGTGACCCGGGAGATGCTGCAGAATCCGGACGCCGTCCGCCAGACGCTGGAGTCCGGCAGCTATTACGCCGTGCTCTTTGACCTCCGGGACGGCTTCGGCGCGTTCTATTACCCCACTGCCATCGGCGGAGGCCGGTACGCCACCTCCGTGGACACGCAGGCCGTCGGAAAGCTGATCTCCGACCTCAAGCAGAGCGGCGTCTACCTGATCGCCCGGATCCCGGCCTTCGCAGACCAGAACTACTGCATGAACAACACCGACCTGGGCCTCCCCCTTTCCAGCGGCGCACTCTGGGCCGACAGCCAGGGCTGCTACTGGATGGACCCCGCCAACCCGGCGGTCATCTCCCGCATCGAGTCCGTCTGCTCCGAGCTGCAGACTCTGGGCTTCCGCGAAGTGGTGCTGGACAGCTTCCACTTCCCCCAGACTGATTCCATCATCTACGACGAGTCGGAGCGGAGCAAGGAGGACATTCTGATCGAAGCCGCCACCACGCTCCAGAGCGACCTGGGCCTGACGGAGCTGAAGGTCTCCTTCGGCATACCCGGCGACATGGCCTTCCCCCTGATGCTGACCCAGGGCCGGCTCTATTTCAACCTGGACGACGGCACGGAGATCGCCGCCATCGCCGCCACTCAGGCGGCCTCGGTCATCACGCCGGACGTACAGCTCGTCTTTCTGACTGAGTCCCACGACACCCGCTTTGACGACTTCGGCCATCTTTCCCCCGCTGTCGAAAGCGCCGTCCCCACCGAAGAATAAACTGCGCCCCTACACGCGCGGAACGTCCGGATTCCCGGACGTTCCGTCGTTTCTGTGCCGGGGCGGGAGGAATCTCTATGAAAACCATTCTGCCGCCGCGACGGATGCTGGTTCTGTCCATGGCCGTGTTCGGCACGTTGGGCCTCTTTGTGCGGAATATCCCAGTCTCCTCCGGGGAGCTGGCCCTGTACCGGGCCGTTCTGGCCGCTCTGCTGATCGCCGCCTATCTGGCTGTGACCGGGCAAAAAATCCCCTTCGCGCAGATCAAAAAGGAAGTGCCGCTGCTGCTCGCCTCGGGTGTGGCCATGGGCGTCAACTGGATTCTGCTCTTTGAGGCCTACCGCTACATCACAGTCTCCGCCGCGACGCTGGCCTACTATTTCGCCCCCGTGATCGTCACCGTCGTCAGCCCCGTTCTGTTCCACGAAAGGCTGACGGGAAAACAGATCCTCTGCTTTGCCATGTCCACCCTGGGCCTTGTGCTGGTCAACGGGGCCGGCCAGCTTGGCGGTGGACGCGATGTGATCGGCATTCTGTTTGGCCTGGGGGCAGCCGTCTTTTATGCCTCAGTCATCCTGCTGAACAAGTTCATCAAAAACGTGGACGGCATCCACCGAACCTTTCTGCAGTTCCTTGCTGCGATTGTGACCCTGACGCCCTACGTCCTCCTGACCGGCGGCGTGACGCTGGGGAGCCTGAACGGAATCGGCTGGGTCAACCTTCTGATCGTCGGCCTGTTCCACACGGGCCTCACCTACTGTATGTACTTCTCCGCCATCAAGTCCCTGCCGGGCCAGACGGCGGCAATCCTCAGCTATGTGGATCCTCTGGTCGCCGTGCTGGTCTCCGTCACGATTCTTGGCGAGACCCTGACCCTGCAGCAGGCGGCAGGCGGAGCACTGATTCTGGGCTTCACCCTCTGGAATGAGATCAAACCGTAAAAAGCATCCGTACAGCGGCGCTGTACGGATGCTTTGTTTCTCACTTCATCAGCTCGCAGATCCGGTCGGCAAAGGCTGTCGGGTCCTCGATGGGCATATCGGCGATCAGCATAGCCTGGTCGTAGAGCAGAGCCGCGTAGCCCTTGGCCTTCTCGGGGTCGGCCTCCATGGCCTCCTTCAGCACGGCGAAGACCGGATGCTCCGGGTTCAGCTCCAGCACCCGGTCGGCCTTGACGCCCATGCCGGGGTTGACGCGGTTGAAGTACTTTTCCATCTCGAAGCTCACGCCGCCCTCGGGCTTGATGGACACGGCATGGCTGCCCAGGGCGCCGGACAGCTTGACGGACTTGACCTTGCCGGGCAGGGCATCCCGGACGAAGTCCAGCAGGGCCTTGTCGGCCTCGGCCTGTTCCTCCATGGCCTTCTTGTCCTCCTCGGATTCGAGGCCCAGGTCCTCAGTGGTGATGTTGCGGAATTCCTTCTCCTTGTAGTCGTGCACCATCTCCGGGATGAACTCATCGACGGAGTCGGTGAAGAGCAGGACATCGTAGCCGCGATTTTTCAGCCGCTCCATCTGGGGCAGGTTGGTCAGGCGCTCCCGGGTCTCGCCGGAGGCGAAGTAGATGTACTTCTGCTCCCCGCCCATGGCGTCCACATATTCCTGCAGGGTGACGAGCTTCTGCTCCTTGCTGGAATAGAACAGCATCAGATCCTGCAGCTCGTCCTTCCGGGCGCCGTAGTTCTCCATGAGGCCGTACTTGAGCGGACGGCCAAAGGCCTCCCACAGCTTCTCGTATTTCTCCCGGTCATCCTTGAGCATCCGGGCCAGCTCGGCGCGGACCTTCTTGTCCAGATTCTTGGCGATGGTGCGGAGCTGGCGGTCATGCTGCAGCAGCTCGCGGGAGATGTTCAGGCTCAGATCCTGGGAGTCGACAACGCCCTTGACAAAGGCGAAGTGCGTGGGCAGCAGCTCCTCGCAGTTCTCCATAATCATAACGCCGGAGGAATAGAGCTGCAGCTCCTTCTTGTAGTCCTTGGCGTTGAAGTCGAAGGGCAGGCGGGATGGGATAAAGAGCAAAGCCTTATAGGTTACAGCACCTTCGACACTGACGTGGATGGTGGCCATCGGATCCTCGAAGTCGTGGAACTTCTCTTTGTAGAAGCTGTTGTACTCCTCCTCGGTCACGTCGGCCTTGTTCCGCTGCCAGATCGGCACCATGGAGTTGAGGGTCGTGTTCTCGGTGTAGCTCTCGTACTCGGGCTTGTCCGAATCCCCGGTGCCCTCCTTGACCCGCTGCTTCTCCAGCTCCAGCTTGATGGGATAGCGGATGTAGTCGGAGTACTTCTTCACCAGACGCTGCAGC
>CAMGPO010000191.1 GCA_946060825.1 uncultured Clostridia bacterium
TTCCTAGTATGCGAAGCACAGCGAAAATAACCCATTCCAGATGCTGGAAATTTGCACCGCTGAAAAAAGCGGTGTTCTTTTCTGCAGGTTTGTGTTATAATGTGCCGCGGATTGGAGGGAGCGATATGCAGCTGTTGTATCGGGATCGGGACATCTTGATCTGCATCAAGGAACCCGGCGTTCTGTCGACCGACGAGGCAGGCGGCGTACCGGAGCTGGCCCGGGCGGCCCTGGGGGACGAGAAGGCCTGCGTGCGGACAGTTCACCGGCTCGACCGGGTGGTCAGCGGCCTGATGGTTCTGGCCCGAACACCGGAGGCGGCGTCGGAGCTGTCCCGGCAGGTGCGGGAGCAGACCTTTCACAAGACGTATCTGGCCGTTGTGCATGGCTGTCCGGCGGTGCGGCAGGGTACCATGACCGACCTCCTGCGTCGGGATCCGCGGGAGAGAAAGACCTATGTGACCACGGAACCGGGCAGGGACGTCCGGGAGGCGGTGCTGGACTATGAGGTTCTGGCTGAAGAGGCTGGCCTGTCGCTGGTTCGGATCGTCCTGCGGACGGGCCGAACCCATCAGATCCGCGCCCAGTTTTCTTCCCGGGGACTGCCCCTCTGGGGCGACCGGAAGTACAGCCTGCTGGAGGATGGCGGGCCGATTGCCCTCTGGTCAAGCTGTCTCTCTTTCCGGCACCCGGCCAATGGAACGGACCTGACCTTTTCGCTGGAGCCGCCTCTGCGGCAGCCCTGGACGATCTTTTATGGAGCGGAGGAACAACCATGATACGGCTTGCGATTTTTGATTTGGACGGTACCATTCTTGACACGCTGGAGGATCTGGCCGGCGCTCTGAACCATGCCCTGACGGAGTTTGGATATCCAACCCGGACACTGCCGGAGGTTCGCAGCTTCGTCGGCAATGGCATCCGCAATCTGATCCGCCGCGGCGCGCCGTCCGGAACGCCGGAGGAGACGATCGACCGCCTCCACGCTGTGTTCACGGCCCACTACAACGCCCACTGTGCCGACAAGACCCGGCCCTACGATGGGATTCCGGCGCTGCTGACGGCTCTGCGTGACCGCGGCCTCCGGATCGCCGTCGTCTCCAACAAGCCGGACGGGGCGGTTAGGCCGCTCTGCGCCCGCTATTTCCCCGGTCTCTTTGACGCGGCGGTGGGAGAGCGGACCGGCGTCGCCCGGAAGCCGGCCCCGGATTCCGTCAATGCAGTTCTGGCGGAGATGGGCGTAGACCGGACGGAGGCCGTCTATATCGGCGACTCCGAGGTGGACATCGAGACGGCGCGAAATGCCGGCATGGCCTGCATCTCCGTCGACTGGGGTTTCCGCACCCGGATGCAGCTCCAAAGCAGCGGTGCATCCGTTATCGCCTCTACACCGGGGGAACTGCTGGCTTTGCTCCAATAAAAAAGCAGCGATCCAATTTGGATCGCTGCTTTTTTGTTATGATCATCAGAAGATGCGGCGTGCGCCGTAGTAGTGGCTGGAGTAGTAGTTGCTCCAGAGGTCGCTGACGGTGACGCAGCCGCGGCCGCTGCTTGCGTGGACGAACTGTCCGTTGCCGATGTAGATGCCGACATGGGAAGCACCGCCTGTGGAGTAGGTGCCGCTGAAGAACACCAGATCGCCGGGGATCAGATCGGAGGCTGAGACAGAATAGCCGTTCGCCATCTGGGAGTTGGCGACCCGGTTCAGGTAGACGCCGAACTGTTTATAGACATACTGGACAAAGCCGGAGCAGTCAAATCCGCCGGTGGTGGTGCCGCCCCAGACATAGGGAATACCTTGGAGATTCAGGGCGAAGGCCACAACCTGTTCACCAGCCGAGGAGTAGGTGGGCTGGGGTTCCGGTTCGCTGTAGGTCTCGGTGCTGCCGGAGCTGTATGTATCGTAGATGGAGCCTGTATTCGTGTTGTAGTAGGGAACCTCGGTCAGATCCACCAGGTCGCTGCGGATGTAGCCGGTGTAACCTTCCCAGGTGACCTTATACCAGGTGCAGTTGAGACCGATGATGTTGACAATGGTGTCCGGAGACAGCTGGGTGATCGTTTCACTCTCCGTGGAAGGACCGGTGCGGAAATTGACGCAGGAGTTGACGCGGCCATTACCGAGGTAGACGTTTTCCTTGTCCAGGAACTGCAGATATTCGGCCTTCATGTAACCGACGTTCAGGTTGTAGTTGACGAAGTACCAATCGCCGTAGTCCGCGAGGACGACCACCTTGTCGCCGTAGGAAGCGGTGGAGATGATGGTGGATTCCGTATCAGGCGTGGAGCGGAGACGGAGACCACTGGCGTCGACGATACCGATACCGATTTTCAGATCCGTTGCCGATGCGGAAACCGCGGTAAAAAGCATCACGGTAACGACTGCAAAAGCGAGTACGAGGAGTTTCGTTAAGCGTTTCATGGTTCAACCTCCGGGGAATGTTATTTCGATGCAAGCGCGCGTTCCAGCCAGACACAGCCGAGGTCCAGCGCGGTATAGAAGCCGTCCTTTTCCGATTTTTTCACAACGCGGTCACGGGACTTGAGGTTCGGGTCGGTCATCTGAAGCTGAACGGAAACCTTGGTGGCTACGCTCAGATCAGAGACGTTAGAAGACTCCAGAATCTGAAGCATGACGATATATTTGTCTGCCATGGAGCCGTAGTAGACCAGATTGTCCTTTCTCCTCAGGGGATGCCCCTTATACATCAACACATTGTTTTCTGCCATTTGTAACACCTCTGACTTAAATTGTAACCAAATTGTAACATAATATTTCCCGAATGTCAACATAAAAATTACAAAAATGTAACTAATTCCGACCTTGATTCCGAAAAAATAAAAAAACAGGCCGGAAAATCCAGCCTGTTTTTGAAGAATTCCGGGATTAAATTCCCCAGACGAACCAGCAGAAGAGATATCCGCTCAAGACTGCTGCAAAGGTGAAGGGAATGCCGATGCGGAAGAAATCGCTGTTTTTGACCTCGTAGCCGTCACGGCGGAGGATGCCGATGGTGGCAATATTGGCCGAAGCGCCGATGGGCGTGATGTTGCCGCCGAGGGTTGCACCGATCAGGAGGCCAAAGTAGAGAACGGTGGGATCGCAGCCCATTTGTCCGGCGATGCCGGTGACGACGGGCAGCATGGTGGCGACATAGGGAATGTTGTCCACAAAAGCGGAGACGAGGACAGAACCCCAGACAAGGAGAGAATACATCAGGAAGATATTCTTCCCGCCGATGTGTACAAAAACATCGCTGATTGCGTCAATGACGCCGGCTTCGGTGATGCCGCTGATGACCACAAAAAGGCCGGCCAGAAGCAGCAGCGTCTGATAGTCGATCTCCGAGAGGGCCTGCCGGATGCTGGCAGCCCTGCCGTGGAGCGCCGCATGGAGCAAGCCGATCAGACAGATGCCGATGCAGATGAGGCCGTTGGTGATCTCAGGCTTGTTGGGTACGAAGGAGGCCAGAATCAGAAGCAGGACGTTCGCCAGCAGAAGCCAGGTGGGGAAATAGTTGGTGACCGGTGTCAATGTGACCCGCTGGACCTTCTGACGGTTGCGTCGGAAGAGGAACATGATGACCGGAGCGGTTACCAGAGCGCCCAGCTCCACGGCCCAGAAAATGCTGAACCTGCCGTCCATGAAGAAGAAATCCAGGAAGTCCATGCCGGCGTAGCCGCCGAGCAGGATGGAGGTCGTGTCGCCGACCAGCGTAGCTGCGCCTTGGAGATTGGAAGAAACAGAGATGCAGATCAGGAGGGAGACGGGGGAGATATTCAGCTTTTTCGCCAGAGCCAGACCGACGGGGGCAATCATCAGCACCGTGGCAACATTGTCGATG
>CAMGPO010000192.1 GCA_946060825.1 uncultured Clostridia bacterium
ACCATGAAGCATAACGTCATTCCGCTTATTTTCATAACCGCTCTGCTACTCGCTCTCACCGGCTGCGCCCTCGCGGTACCGGAGACCGGTGCAGCGACAGCCGGGGACATGCTGGTCGGCATCTACGTCACGACGGAGCCCCTCGATCCCGCGCCCAGCGGCGGACAGCGGCTTTACGCCGATACGGTCAAGACCCCCTGGACGGACGACGAGGGCAAGTCCCATGAGTTTTTTGAGTATGATCTGCCCGGCGAGGGCGCTGCCCTTTATTTCACCGTATGGGAAGGCACCGGCGACAATCGCCGTACCGCCTCCCACAGCGACGACGCGATACAGGAGGTTTTTCATGAAGTCCGCGTCGCCGGTTACGAGGGCAGCGAGGAAACCAACGTCCTGACAGGCACCGTATTCGTCGCACCCGGAGACGAGGACTGCGTTCTCTACTTCAACCCGATCCGTCAGCAGGAGGACGGCCAGGTCTATGTCACCCCTGAATCCAGCTTCGGCTTCAGCATCGGAACGGGCAACCGGAGCGAAGGCGAGGTCTATGGCCACGAGCTGTCCGAGACGACCACCATCACCGTAGACGATGAGGAGACAGAAGCCGGAACCACCATCAAGGTCAAGGTCTCGGTGATGTTTGCCCCCGAGTCCGTCACCGTCCTGCAATTTGACGAACACGGAGCCGTCCTGCGGAAAACCACCTGGCAGGCCGGGCAGGCCCCAGATCAGATTGTGCTGGAAACCGACACTGCCTACCTGATCGTCGAAACCGCCAAGACCGATCCGGCGGGCGGAACCGTAACCACCCGGGAAATCCTGGATCGCGACGCCGAGACCCTGTCCGCCTACTATGTGCGGGAGGACGGCCTCTGCGCCGCCCAGGCCGTCGAACTGGTCTGGCCGGATGAGAAAGGAGGAACCCCATGAAACGACTGCTTGCCTTGTTTTTGATCCCCGCCCTTCTGCTGCTGGGCAGCTGCTCCCTGGCCCGGGAGGATGCCGGTGAGGCGGCAGACCAGGACCGGCTGGTTGGCTTCCTGATCTCCCAGGACACCCTGAACCTCTTCGACGCCGACGCCTATCTTGCAGATCACTTTGACGGCTTCTCCGACGGCGAGGTCGTGCTGGACAGCTCCGACTCCGCCGGCTATCAGGGAAAGCTCTACGCCGAACCGGAATCCTACACCTTCACCGATTCCGACGGAACGATGCACAAGTCATCCCGGTACGTCTTTCCCGGCGATTACGTCGCCTGCGCCTATGCCCTGGTCTATGACGCCCCGGGCTTTGACCGGACCTACGCCCAAAACCTCAACACCGTGAATTTCCAGAGCATCGAAACCGGCAGCGGATGGGAGGTCACCGTGCAGGGCACAGCCCGGGTAACGCCGGAGATCTCGCTCCGGAGCGAGATCTTCCAGATGAATCCGATCTATCAAAGCCCTGACGGCCGGATCTACGCCTGCGAGGGCCACAGCTTCTCCGCCGACTTTTCCACCCCTGGGGAAAAATTCACCACGACCCAGTCGGAGACGGCGTCCATTACCGGAGAGGGCAGGACGGAATCCTACGACGCGGAGGTCGCCTTCACCCTCAGCGTGGAATACGCTCCGGAGGAGATCGTCATCCGTCAGGTGGCCGGAGACGATTCGCCCCTCTCCGAAACGTCCTACCGGCCGGGACAGCTTCCCGACACCCTGACACTGGAGCCGGGGACGGCCTATCTGGTCGTGGAGACCCACGCCAGGGACGCGGACGGCAACCCAGTTGTCACCCGGGAGCTGGTGGAGACCGGCGCGGCAGGTTTTTCCACCGGCTATGCCGCGGAAGGCTTCTACGAATGGCAGCAGACCGAACTGATCTGGCCGTGAATTTCCCTCTTTGACAAAATCCGACGGATGCACTACTATTATTTAATATAGTAGTGCATCCATTTTTTGGATACGGGAGATGGACGGTGGTTTGCCATGAAACGAGGAATCCGATGGGCCGCATTCTGGCTGGCGGCGCTGCTCTGCGCCGCGCCGGTACAGGCCGCAGAGGCCTCCACGGAGATTGTGGTCACGGAGACATACAGGATTGTGGAAGCCGAAGCGGAAGAATCCGACCGCTTTGCCGCCGGATTGGAGGCCCAGATGGAGCCGTTTCTGGAAAAATACGGACTGAATGAACGGAATTTTGCCATGGGCTACTGCTACACGGCCACAGGAGAGATCTGGTACTACAACGGCGACGCCCTGATGCTGGGCGGCAGCGTCTACAAGCTCCCCCTCAATATGCGGGTCACGGAGAAGGTCGCTGAGGGCGTGCTCTCGGAGAACGACCGGGTCGGCGGCTTTGCCCTGCCCCAGGCCCAGTATCTGAGCCTCGTTCACTCGGACAACGCCATCTCTCAGGCCATGCAGAAATACCTGGTCGGCTACCAGGCCAGCTACTACCGCGCCTACCCGGACGAGATTGCCGTCTATTCCGGCGACTTTCTGGACGACATTCCGGAGAAATACTACAGCGGCAACTACTTCAGCGCCCGGTTCATGGTCAACACCCTCTCTTACCTCTACGACCATTCCGAGGAGTTTGAAACCATCCTCGGCTACATGGAGGAAGCCCAGCCCGGGGCCTACTTTAAACGCTACACCGACGAGTATGTCATCGCCCACAAATACGGCTTCTTCGACGGGGCCATCAACGACGTCGGCATTGTCTACACGGACACGCCCTTCCTGCTGGCCGCCTTTACCTACAACACAGGCAACGGCGAGGAGATGCTGGGACGGCTCTGCGAACTGCTCTGCAGCTACACCAACGAGCTGGACGCCCAGCGGGAAGCGGAAGCCGCCGCTGCGAGAGCCGCCCGAAAGGCACAGACCATCGCGGAATACGAGGCCCGGCTTGCGGCGGAGGAAGCCGCCGAAGCGGAAGTGACCGCGCCGGAGCCGGAGGAAACGGCAGCCGAAATCCCTCCCACCCCGGAACAGGAGGAATCAGCCGTACCGGAGGCTCCGGAACCCGCAGGTCCGTCCGCTGGGCCCGTTTGGATCATCGCCGCCGTCAGCACGGCGGGACTGGCTCTGTTCATCCTGTATGATCATCACAGATAACAAATCTACGCCTGAAACTCGCCCCGCCGTGGCTGTGCCATGGCGGGGCGTTCTGTTTACAGGTTGGTCTGCTTCATCTGCCGTGTGAGGCGGCGGTAGAATTCAAGCTGGTAGTCCAGCCGGTCGCGCCAGAGGGCTTCGGCCGTCCGGGTGCCGAGTGTCATCTCTTTGTAGCTCTCATAGCGGTCAATCTGCCGGCGGCAGATCTCCAGAATCTCCGCCGGGCGCTTTTTCATCAGATCAAAATAGGCCAGGTTGTCCGCCATCCGCAGGGCGTCAAAGCGGTCGATGTTGTCGGCGTCGCCGACGGATTCCTCAAAGGGCGTGCAGGGCCGGGGCAGCTTCTCCGGATACTCCGTGTGGGCCAGGATGCCGTAGCAGATCGTCTCCGTCTTTTCCGGATCATAGCCGTTTTCCGTCAGCCATTCCCGGGCCATGTCCGCGCTGAGCGCTCCGTGGCGGTCATATTCCTCCGGAGTGCGGCAGCGGGCGTAGCCGATGTCGTGGAGCAGGCAGGCCAGCACCATGGCCTCCTCGTCAAAGCTCTCGGCCCGGGCGATCTCCCGGCCCACGGACGCCACCCGCAGGCTGTGCTCATAGCGGTAGGGCACGTTCCTCGTCTCCTCGCAGCCGCTTTCCAGCGTGCGAAGCAGGTGTTCTCTTGTCTGTTCGATCAGGTTCATGGTACGCCTCCTTTTGTGAAAAAAGCGGGGCGGACTTTGC
>CAMGPO010000193.1 GCA_946060825.1 uncultured Clostridia bacterium
CAACACCGCACTGGAGGGAATGGGCCTTGAACCATAAGGAGAGACTAGATGTGCTGCTGGTACAGCGTGGCCTGCTGGA
Organism: uncultured Clostridia bacterium; assembly: GCA_946060825.1. GTDB lineage: Bacteria > Bacillota > Clostridia > Oscillospirales > Oscillospiraceae > RGIG3159. Next base: position 80 of record CAMGPO010000193.1, read on the forward strand.
AAGCCGGGAAAAGGCGAAAGCGGTGATTATGAGCGGCGAGGTCTTTGTGGCCGGGCAGCGGGTGGACAAGGCCGGAACCATGATTGATCCGGAGGCGGAAATTGAGGTTCGGGGCAGCCAGTGTCCCTATGTGAGCCGCGGCGGCCTGAAGCTGGAAAAGGCGCTGCGGGATTTTGGTGTCGATCCAACCGGTTATGTTTGCAGCGATTCCGGCGCTTCCACCGGTGGCTTTACGGACTGCCTCCTGCAAAAGGGCGCTAAAAAGGTTTTTGCCATTGACGTTGGCTATGGCCAGCTCGCCTGGAGTATCCGAACGGACCCACGCGTGGTCTGCATGGAGCGGACTAACATCCGCTATGTCACCCCGGAGGACATTGGGGAACCGCTGGATCTCTCCGTGGTGGACGTGTCCTTTATCTCCCTGCGCATCGTTCTTCCTGCCATCCGGGAGCTTCTGAAGCCCGACGGCCAGGTGCTTTGTCTGATCAAGCCCCAGTTCGAGGCGGGGAAGGAAAAGGTTGGAAAAAAGGGTGTTGTACGAGATCCGGCTGTTCACATCGAAGTTTTGGAGAACTTCATATCTCTCGTCAAAGAGCTCGATTTCACCATCCGAAATCTGACTTTTTCTCCGGTCAAGGGACCGGAGGGTAATATTGAATTTCTGGGCCATCTGAGCCGGGTTCCCGGCAACGACCTCTATCCTGATGTGTCGGATCTGGTCAGGACTGCCCATGCATCACTGAAAGGGTAGTCGATTGCCATGAAAGTCATCATCACGCCAAACCCCTATCGCGATAAAAATCTGAGCTGCGCCTCGGAAGCTAAGAAAATCCTGGAGAAAGCCGGCGTTGAGACGGTTGTTTGTCTGGCCTTTGATGTGGACAAAGACTTCGCGCTTCCGAAGACCGTCGATCTCAAAGAGCTGAACCGGGAATTAAAGAACAGCGATATGTTGGTCTGCTTCGGCGGTGACGGTACGCTGCTCCACGCCTCCAAAGCGGCTACTTACCACGGTGTTCCGGTTCTTGGCGTGAACATCGGAACCATGGGATTTATGGCGGAGCTGGAATCGGGAGAGATTGGCCAGTTGGCCAACCTTGCCAAGCAGGACTACCGCCTTGAGGAACGGATGATGCTCTCGGTTTCTGTTCTGCGGGACGGCGCGGAGGTTCTGCACGATAATGCCCTCAACGACGCCGTTGTCACCAAGGGCGCCGTGGCCCGGGTTATCCAGATGGACATCTTCTGTGACGGCATTGAGGCCATCAGCTTCAGCGGCGACGGCGTGATTGTCTGCACCCCGACCGGCTCCACGGCCTACTCCATGTCGGCCGGAGGTCCCATTGTGGAGCCGGCGGCAGAGAACATTGTGATCACACCGGTCTGCGCCCACACGATGCTGAGCCGACCGATCGTTACCGCAGGCAGCCGTACTGTGGACGTCCACATCGGCCGCATCGGACGAAAAAACGCGTTTCTCTCTGTGGATGGAGGTCGTGCTTTCCGGCTCAACACGGGAGATACCATCCGCATTCAGCGCTCTCGCTATACGACCAAATTGGTTCGCCTCAGCAACAAGAGCTTTTTTGAAATTTTGAACAAGAAATTGAAATAGATACCGATAGAAGAGGTGTTGTCATGAAGAATCAGAGACAGGCAAAAATTCTGGAGATCATCTCCGAACGCGATATTGAAACCCAGGAGGAGCTGCTGGCTGCACTTCAGGAGAGCGGCTTCAACAGCACCCAGGCCACCATCTCCCGCGACATCAAGGAGCTGCGGATCGTCAAGGAACTGGATCCCCGCGGCACCTACCGTTACAGTGCCTCCAAGAACGAGGTCACGGCGACCTTTTCCACACGGTTGAACACGATCTTCCGCGAATGCGTTACCGGCCTGGACTATGCCCAGAACATCGTGGTCATCAATACGCTGCCCGGTCTTGCTTCGGCAGCCTGCTCTGCCCTGGATGGAATGAAGATGCCTCAGGTGGTCGGTACCATTGCTGGTGACGATACCGGTTTCCTGCTGATGCGGGACACGAATACCGCAGTGGAATTCTGCAACGAGATTCGGAAGCTGCTCCAGTAAGGGAGGAAATGGCCTTGCTGTCCTTGCTCCATATCGAAAATATTGCGGTCATTGAGCAGGCGGATTTGTCTTTTGACCGCGGATTCAACGTGCTGACCGGCGAAACCGGCGCAGGCAAGTCCATCGTTATCGACGCCATCAGTGCCATCCTCGGAGAGCGCACCTACCGCGACGTCATCCGAACAGGTGCGGACAAGGGGTTTGTCGGTGCGGTTTTCACAGGAATTCCCTGTCTTTCTTGGTTCGAGGAAAACCAGGCGGCCTTTGATCCGGATGAGCTTCTGATCCAGCGGGAAATTCATCTGGACGGAAAAAATAGCTGCCGGGTCAATGGCCGTCCGGTGACGGTCGCCATTCTTCGGAAGCTTGGACAGCAGCTCATCAGCATCCACGGCCAGCACGACTCGCAGCAGCTCTTTGACGAGGAAACCCATTTGCAGCTTCTCGACCTCTTTGCCCATGATGAAGATGCAAGGGCCGCATACGGCGCGGCATATCAGCGGGTTGTGGAGATCCGTCGGGAAATCGATCGGCTTTCCATGGACGAAAGCGAAAAGCTGCGCCGAATGGAAATGCTGCGCCATCAGATCGGGGAGATCGAGCGGGCAGAGCTGAAACCGGGCGAGGATGAGACCTTGGAAAGCCGCCGACGGCTGCTGCAAAACGCCGAAAAGCTGTCCGACGGTCTGAGCGACGCCTTTTTCGCCGTCAACGGCGGCGACGATTCGGACGGCGCCGCTTCGCTTCTGACGGAAGCGGAGCGCGCGCTGGCGCGGATTGCACGGTACGACGATGGCATCGACGCCCTGCATGCCAGAGCCTCCGACCTGATGTATCAGGTGATGGATCTGGCAGAGGAGGTGCGGGACCTTCGGGACCGACTGGCCTTTTCCGGTGACGAGCTGGAGCAAATCGAAGACCGGCTGGACGTGATCCACAAGCTCCGCCGCAAATATGGCGCGACTGTCGAGGATATCCTCGCATTTCTGGAACGCTCCCGTCAGGAACTGGACGAGATCGAATTCGCCGGTGACCGGCTGGAAGCGCTGAAAGGCGAGCTGGCAAAAGCGGAGCAGATGGCAAAAGAGGATGCCCTGCGTCTGCGTACCGAGCGGCAGCACGCTGCGAAGGAACTGGAGCAGCGGATTCTTCTGGAGCTGGAACAGCTCGATATGCCGAAGGTGCAGTTCTGCTGCCAGTTTTCCGAGACGGAGCTGACTGCGGACGGCCTCGACGCGGTGCGTTTCCTGATGAGCGCCAACGTCGGCGAGGCGCTGAAGCCTCTGAGCAAGGTGGCCTCCGGCGGCGAACTGGCCCGTATCATGCTGGCGATGAAGAACGTCATGGCGGAGCAGGACTCGCTTCCGACCCTGATTTTTGCCGCGGTGGACGCCGGTGTCAGCGGCCGGGCCGCCCAGAAGGTGGCCGTCAAGCTGCGCAGCGTCTCCCGGAACAAGCAGGTCCTCTGCGTGACCCATCTGCCGCAGATCGCGGCCATGGCGGACACCCATCTGCTGATCTCCAAGGCGGAGCGGAATGGCCGCACCTACACCTCTGTGCAGCCGCTGAGTCAAGAAGGACGCATCGATGGAATGAACGAAATAACGCATTTGAACCTTTGGATGGCCAGCAAAGATTAACAACAC
>CAMGPO010000194.1 GCA_946060825.1 uncultured Clostridia bacterium
GCGCACTGGGCCAGGCAGGCTGCGCCGATAGGAAGCACATCCTCGTTGAACTGGACCTTGGGGTTGTGGGCCGAGACGGCGCCGCGCTCGTCGAGGAAGCCGGCGGAGAGGTACATGAATACGCTGGGGATCTGCTCCGTGATGAGGGCGAAGTCCTCGGATGCGCTGGCCGTGATGCCGGGATAGCCGGTCAGGCCGGGAATGGGCAGCTCCTTCATGTAGCCGACCATCTCCTTCGTCAGAGCCGGGTCACTGATCAGCGGGCCGACGCCGCCGGTCATCACGACTTCAGCAGTGCCGCCGTAGACCTCGGCGGTTTTCTCGGAGACCTCCTTCATCCGGCGGACCAGCAGGGCGCGGGCCTCCGGCTTGTTGGTGCGGATGGTGCCCCGCAGCGTCGCCGTCTCGGGGATGATATTGGGAGCGGAACCGGCCTCGAACTGGCCAATGGTCAGAACGCAGGCATCACTGGGATTGCACTCCCGGGCAATCAGTTCCTGCAATGCAAGATGGATGTGGACGCCGATGTTGATGGGATCGATGCCCATCTGGGGATAGGCGCCGTGGGCGCCGCGCCCCTGGATGCGAATTTCGAAGCCATCCATGGAGAACATGACCGCGCTGCCGCTGTCGTTGTACATGAACAGGCCGATGGGCATCTTGCCGGGACCGACGTGGAAGGCAAGGGCAGCGTCGGGCTTCGGATTCTCGAGAATGCCGTGTTCGATCATGTTCTTTGCGCCCTCAAAGGTCTCTTCTCCGGGCTGGAACATGAACCTGACGGTGCCCTCCAGGGCGTCTTCGTTCTCCTTCAGCAGCTTGGCCGCCGTCAGAAGCATGGCCGCGTGGAGGTCATGGCCGCAGCAGTGGGCCTCCGTGCCGGTGGTGCAGGCAAAGGGAAGGCCGCTCTCCTCCGGCATGGGAAGGGCGTCCATGTCGGCCCGCAGCAGGATCACCTTGCCGCCCTTGCCCAAAGTTGCGGTGACACCGGCTCCGCAGTCCTTTGGCTCAAGACCGTACTCTTTCAGCTTTTCGACGACATAGGCCTTGGTCCTGGGGGTGTCCAGACCGACCTCGGCGTTGGTGTGGATGTAACGGCGGTTCGCCACGATCTCGTCATTCAGCTCCAATGCACGTTCGTAATAATTCACAAAAAACTCCTCCATCTTCCTGCAGCCATGCCGCTTCCGCAGTATTCCGGCCGGTATTTTTCCCGAAATAATTTCATGACTTCTATCATTTCAATTTATGACAAAGAATATAGCAAAAGAATTTGTCATTGTCAACAGAAACCTGCCATTTATGGAAGAATTTTGGCAGACTGCACGGATGACTTTTGGAATATTTATGGAATAACACAATTAAAGAATACTGCGCTATTTTTAAGGAATAGTGCAATGCTGATATGCATCTTATACATATTGGGAGTTGCAATACCGGCACACTTTTGGTACAATATTCACCGAGGTGAATATTGTGCGAAATACCGTTGTGGTGATCACCAGCCACTATCTCTACCGTCTCACCCAGGATGCGTTGGCCCGCCTGCAGCCCGACTGCAATGTGGTGCTGGCGCCTTATGAGAATTTCGAACAGATTTCCCAGGTCTACGACCGCTATGCGGAGGAGGCCGACGGCTTCCTGGTCAGCGGACAGATCGCGGCCAGCGCCATCCACAGAACGCCACACAGAACTCTCAAGCCGATTCTGGCCTACCAGGCGGACACCGCAGCCCTCTACAAGGAGCTGCTTCTGCTGTTTTTGGAGCACCGGGATCAAGACGCGTCCCGTGTTGTTTTGGACTTTCTGCTGCCCGTTCCCGGCGGCTATACCGCAGAGGATTTTCTGGCTCTGTCGGAGCTGGCCCCGGTCGGAGCGGGCATCTGGGAATGGATCATGCGGACCGGCATTCAGGAGACCGGCGGCGTGGAGCGGGTCATCACGGACAAGCTGATCGAACTTTGGGACAGCGGACAGATCGACATGGTCATCTGCCAGTACAGCAGCATCATCCCGGCCCTGGAGGCCCACGGCATCCCTTACCGCTTTCCCTTCCTCTCGGACGCCCGGCTCGGAGAACTGTTCCAGGATCTCCAGGCCAAGATTGAGCTGGAAAAGCTGCGGGCCAACCTGCCGGCCATTGTCAATGTCGCGCCGAGGCACCGTTCTCAGATGACAGACGCCCTCTGGCAGGAGTTGGAAAGATGGGCGCGGCAGTATTTCAAGGACCACCTGATCGAATGTGTGAAGCAGGAGGATCCGGGCTGCTTCAGCGCCATCACCACGATCCAGGCTGTCCGTTACTTCACGCAAAATTCCACAGTTTGTGGACTTTCTGGCTATCTCCGGGAGAAGCTGGACTTTGAGATTGCTGTTGGCTACGGCATCGGGAGCAACATCAACCAGGCGCTGGACAACGCCCGTTCCGCCCTGCGGGAGGCGATTTTTACCGGTCACAGCTTCCTCAAGGACGAGAACGGCAGTCTGATCGGACCGCTCGGTTCCGACAGGCGGATGTTCATTGAGGCGCAGCCCGACCGCGACGTCGGCGAGATAGCCCGGCGGTGCCAGCTCTCCACCATGACCATCCAGAAGGTCATGACGAACATGAAGATGAACGGCACAAACAAAATCACATCCCAGGAACTTTCCAAGAGCTTTGGCGTGACGGTGCGGAATGCCAACCGGATTCTCTCGAGTCTGGCGGAGGGCGGCTTCGCGCAGATCATCTACTCCCAGACGACCAACTCCAAGGGCCGCCCTGTCAAGGTCTATGAGTTGGACTTCAGCATCCGTCCCGGCGAGCAGACCACTTCTTAGGCACAGGCCAATACAAAAAGTCATCCTGCGTGATGCAAGGAATCCTTTATTCAAATTCCAGATGATAAAACGGCGGGACAGGTCCCGCCGTTTACTTTTTGCCTGCTCCATGGTATCATGGAACAAAGGAGGGAGAAGGATGAAAACCAGACGCCTCGTGTTTCTCGCCCTGCTGACAGCCATTGCCCTCTCCATTTATCTGGTGGAGGCCCAGATTCCCCTTCCCATCCCCGTTGCAGGTGTCAAGCTTGGTCTGGCCAATATTGTCACGCTGTTTGCCCTTTGCCTGATTGGCCCCTGGAACGCGCTTACGGTGCTGGTGCTGCGCTGCCTGCTGGGCAGTATCTTCGCCGGCCAGATGATTGCCTTCCTCTATTCCATCACCGGCGGCCTCCTGAGTTGGGCCGTCATGTGCCTTGTCCGGAAAATTACCACCGACCGCCAGATTTTTGCCGTCAGCGTCTCGGGCAGCATTTTCCACAACGCCGGCCAGATCCTCATAGCCATCCTTGTTACAGGTACGCCGGGATTGATCGTCTACTTTCCGGTACTGCTGGTCTCCGGCATCGTGACCGGCGTTTTTACCGGCGCTGCCGCCCAGTACCTCGTCCTCCATCTGCAAAAGCTGCGCCCGAAACCGCACTGAACGCGCAAAAACCGCACCGACAGCAGCACGGAACCTGTAAAACCATGCGGATGGCAGTTTTTTACCACTTCTGAAATGATCGATCCAACAAACCCGTTGGATCAAACCGGAGTTTGCGCCATATTTCTTACGACCATCCCCATGAACCATATTGCCGCAGCCATATCATATAACCCATCGATGACTTTCTGTTTTGAGCTGACAAGAGGAGAAACGAACCGTGGTATCCAATTATGAAATCATGCGCAATCAAATGCGTGGAGAGTTTGTAAAATACAATCAGGAAAACATGATTAAAAAGTTTTCGCTCAAAAATGACGAAGGCTACATCTACATCGAGTTTCTGT
>CAMGPO010000195.1 GCA_946060825.1 uncultured Clostridia bacterium
CTTGTTGCAGGTGTCCATGGAGTCGTTGCCGCCGTTATAGAAGAAGTAGCGGACGTTGTACTTCTTGAAGATCTCCAGGATCCGCTTGTAGTCGGTGTCGTCCACATCGGGATCGGCGATCTTGTAGCGGCAGGAGCCCAGAGCGGAGGAGGGAGTGTGCAGCATGTTCGCCAGCTCGGCGGGATCTTCCTCGTCCATGATCATGAGCTGATCGTTCAGGACGCCCTTGATGCCGTGGAAGGCACCGTAGACCTTGGTGATGTTGGGATTCTCCAGGCCGGTCTTGATCACGCCGTAGGCGGAGCAGTTGATGACGGAAGAGGGGCCGCCGGACTGGCCGATGATCAGGGAACCAACGAGAGTCTTTTCAGACATTGAGTATTACCTCCAATAAAAGATAGATATCAGATTCCGGGTTTGTAGGATTTGCTCAAACAAACTCACTTACCACGAATTATATCATATATCCCGGAAAATGGCAAATATTTTTATTGAAATCAAGGGAAAATGTGGTATAATAAAAAACGAAAAATACGGGCCCTGTGCCCGTAGTTTAAGAAAGGATTGATTCCAATGGCTCTTGTAACTTCTACCGAAATGTTCAAGAAGGCCTACGACGGCGGTTACGCCATCGGCGCTTTCAATGTCAACAACATGGAAATCGTTCAGGGCATCACCGAGGCCTGCCGCGAGGAGAAGGCTCCCGTGATTCTGCAGGTGTCCAAGGGCGCCCGCGCCTACGCCAACCACACCTACCTGGTGAAGCTGGTTGAGGCTGCTGTCATCGAGTGCCCCGAGATCCCCATCGTTCTGCATCTGGACCACGGCCCCGACTTCGAGACCTGCAAGTCCTGCATCGACGGCGGCTTCACCTCCGTTATGATTGACGGTTCCGCCCACTCCTTCGAGGAGAACATCGCCATCACCCGCAAGGTTGTCGAGTATGCCCATGACCACGGCGTTGTCGTCGAGGGCGAGCTGGGCACCCTGGCCGGCATCGAGGATGAGGTCAGCCATGCGGTCGGTTCCTACACCCGTCCCGAAGAGGTCGAGGAATTCGTCGCCAAGACCGGTGTTGACTCTCTTGCCATCGCCATCGGCACCTCCCACGGCGCGTACAAGTTCAAGCCCGAGCAGTGTACCCGCAATGCCGACGGCATTCTGGTTCCCCCGGCTCTGCGCTTTGACATCCTGGAAGAGGTTTCCCGCCGCCTGCCCGGCTTCCCCATCGTCCTGCACGGATCCTCCTCCGTCCCCCAGAACTACGTCAAAATGATCAACGAGCACGGCGGCAAGATGCCCAACGCCATCGGCGTGCCCGAGGATCAGCTCCGTGAGGCTGCCAAGCTGGCCGTCTGCAAGATCAACATCGACTCCGACCTTCGTCTTGCCATGACCGGCACCATCCGCGCCTTCTTCGAGGAGCATCCCGACAAGTTCGATCCCCGCGAGTATCTGAAGCCCGCCCGCGCCAACATCAAGGAACTGGTTCGCCACAAGCTGGTGGACGTTCTGGGCTGCGCCGGCAAGGCCTAAGCCTCGAATCTTCGCAAAAAAGTGTGCGCCCCGCATCCGCGGGGCGCACTTTTTTACACGCCGGAAAGAGAAGATTCCGCCCTAAGGGGAAATCATAACGCAGGCGTAGGGCGGGATGCCTACATCCCGCCGAAACGGAGCGGTACAGAAAAACGCGCAGATGTCGTTCCACTCCCCACTAAGAGCTTCGCTTCGCTCGGTTGCGCTCCGTGAACACCCGCCTTCGGGCGGGTGTGAGCGAAGTGAAGCATCTTTTGTACCCGGCTACGGAAAGATTCTTCTGTCGCTGTGGCTCCCTCAGAATGACAGAAAAACGGCACCTCCCCGTAAGGGGAGGCTTTTGGAGGACGTACTTCTTGAAAAAGCCCGCCCGGAATATTCCGGGCGGGCTATGGACGGGCAGATCAGACGATACCCTGGGCGTACAGAATGATGTTGGCGATGACAGCGGAGCCGACAAAGGTGCCGATCATGACACAGAGGGTGACCAGAATGCCGCGCCAGCTGATCTTCTTGAACTCGGCCCAGTCTTTGCCGATGTTAACGCCAGCGTAGGCCAGGACGGGCGTTGCCAAGGGCAGCAGGCCGATCTTACCAACGGCCTCGGTGACGTAGGCGGCCGTGGGGCTGCCCTCAACAGCCAGCAGGATGCCGATGACGGTGATCCAGATGATGGCAGGGATCTTGAGGGGGATGACCTTGGCCAGGGTGGTGCCCACAAGGGCAATGCCCAGCAGGATCAGAATGCCGGGGATGGAGTCCACAAACGAGGCGGTGAACTTGCTGCTGACCCAGTTGCCGACCAGAGCGATGGCGGCGATAATCAGCATAATCAGGGTGTATTCCAGGAACTCATCCAGAGTCAGTCTCTTTTTCATCGATCAGCCCTCCTTTTAGGCGTTCTTTTCTTTCCTGCCGGCGCCGATAACGGGGTACAGCACCTTATAGAGCCAGTTGCAGAGCGGCAGGCCGATGAAGATGGTCATCAGGATGCCGTCAGCAGTGGAGAAGGTGTTGCTGAGGCCGGCGAGGGAGGAAACCATGGTGTATTCCGTGGTTCCCTCGGCGAACATGGCCAGCAGGGGCGCGCTGGAAGCGGCCATCATGCTGCCGGAGCCAACGCCGCAGGCCATAGCCAGAGCGTAGGGATGCAGGAGGTTGAGGCCGGCCAGCAGGGAGACCAGCAGATTCATGAAGATGGTGCCGATGACGGTACCAACGGTGTAGACTGTGATGACGCCACGGCCTTCGGGGGAGTCCAGTCCATAGCGCTGGGCAATATAGGCGACGTTGGGCTCGCGGGCGATGGAGTGGGTCATGCCGACGGCCTCGCGCTTGAAGCCAAACAGCAGGGCGATGGGCAGGGCGACGAGGATGGTGCCGAGGTTGCCAAACTCCTGGAGAACCAGGGGCAGGACATAGCCGCTCCGTACAATCGTCATGATGGCAGCGCCGCTGTTGACGGCGATTTTGGCGATAAAGACGGAAATGCCCAGGGTGACGAAGGAATTGGCAGTCTTGCTGCTCTCGTCGTTGATCCACTTGACGGGCTTGATCAGGTACAGGGCCAGGCCGATGACCATCGCATAGAGCAGCGGCAGGAACATGATGCTGGCATTGCCGACAGGAATTTTGATCGTGTTGATCTGCTCGCAGAGCAGAACCACGGCCAACAGGGTCAGATGCAGCGGCCATGCCTTTAGAATTGTTTTCGTTTTCTCCATGTGTCTCTTCCTTTCGCGGTTTTATTTTCCGGATAACGCAGCGGCTGCCTCCAGGGCGGAGAGAGCATAGACGCCCGCGCCGATGGGAATGCAGGCTGCGTCAGCCTTGAAGTGGGGACTGTGCCAGGAATGGACACAGCCGGTTTCTTCGTTGCGCACGCCGAGCCAGTAGAAGAAGCCGGGAACGCCGGGATGGCCGTCATGGCCCTCCACGAAGATGGAGAAGTCCTCGCCGCCGCCGGAGGGCTCCGGATCCACGGGCACCGCGCCCGTGCCGGTGACGGCATCGGTGGCGATCTTGTACAGATCCGGCCAGCCGGCACGGCGGGTATTGTCGGTGACGGGAAGCTCATAGATATACTCCACTTCGCCCTTCGTCAGGTAGGCGGCGGAGACACTTTCTACAATTTCATGGATACGGCGATCCATGAAGCGCTTGGTGGACTGGCGATAGGTGCGCACAGTACCGTACATCTTTACCTCGTCGGGGCAGACATTATTGGTCGTACCCTGACCCGCCTGGATGTTGCAGA
>CAMGPO010000196.1 GCA_946060825.1 uncultured Clostridia bacterium
GTGGGCACCGCCTCACAGCGGTTGATCGGCGTGCCCAGCTCGTAGAACTTCTCCTCGTAGCCCGTCATGATGCCGCAGGGGCCGTCCGCGTGGAGGTCGCGGGTGACCTCGTGCAACTCGTAGCCGCTGGCGGCGAACTCCTCCAGAGAGAACTCGAAGAGCTTGGCGTTATCGGTCTTGAAGTCGATCTGGCCGCCCTCGCGCAGAATCCAGGCGTATTTTTGCAGGAAGGTGTGGTAGGTCAGGCGACGCTTGGCGTTCTTCTTCCGGGGCCAGGGGTCGCAGAAGTTCAGATACATCCGGTCGACCTCACCGTAGCCAAAGATTTCGCACAGCTCCGCCGCGTCCTCGGAGATGAAGTAGACGTTCTTCACGCCCTCCCGGACCGCCAGCTCCATGGCGACGACCAGGGCGTCCGGCACCTTCTCGATGGCCACCAGCAGGACGTCGGGCCGGGACTTCGCCAGCTCCACGGTGAACTTGCCCTTGCCGCAGCCGACCTCGACGTGCAGCTCCTTCGCCTCCGGCATCAGGCTGCGCCACTTGCCCTGCAGGGATTTCGGCTCCCGGATCCAGACGGCCTCGCAGCGGTCCATCCGGGGGTGCAGATTCGGTTTCTTTCGCATTCTCATGGCAGATATCCTCGTTTTCTTGTTCTTGCATTTCGCATTATTATATCAAACAAAACCTCTGCCGTAAAGATTGACAAACAGCAAAAAATCACGAATAATAGCCCCAGGAGATGAGATCCATGCAAATCACCTTTCTGGGCCACTGCGGCTTCGCCGTGGACACCGGCCCCCACATCCTGCTCTTTGACTACTGCCCCCGGCGACTGAAACCCCGGGCTGAGGCCCTGCTGCCCGGCCTGCTGGCGGGACGGCGGCCCCTGGTCTTCGTGTCCCACGGCCACGGCGATCACTACAGCCCCGACATCTGGGACCTGCCCGCCGCGCGGTATTACCTCGGCGCGGGCACGCCGGCCAAGCAGGACGCCATCGTCCTCTCCGGCGGCGAAATCCTGGAATTTCCCGATTTCCGCCTGCGCACCTTCCCCTCCACCGACGAGGGTGTGGCATTTCTGGTCGAGATCGACGGCCAGACGATTTATCACGCCGGGGATCTCAACTGGTGGTACTGGCCCGGAGAGCCGGACCCCTGGAACCCGGACATGGAACGGGCTTTCCGTCTACAAGCCGACCGGATCACCCAAATTCCCATCGATCTGGCCTTTTTGACCGCCGACCCCCGGCAGCACGAGGGCTGGCTCTGGGGCCTCGACTACCTGATGCGCCGCGGCAAGATTCGCCATGCCGTGCCGATGCACTTCTGGAATCAGAAGTCCACCCCCGCCAAGGTGGCGGAAGCGGACTGCACCACCCCCTACCGGGAGAAGCTCATCACCAGCCTCTGCGCCTGCGGCGACCGGGCGGAGCTGGAATCAGGAGGGACATTATGAAAAAAATTGTCGGCGTCACGCCTCTCTGGGACGAACAGCTCCAGAGCGTCTGGATGCTCTCCGCCTATACCGACGCGCTGGAGGCCTGCGGCCTCGTCCCGATCATTCTGCCCCTGACCGGCGATCCGGAGACAGCCCGCCGAGCCCTGGACTGCTGCGACGGCCTGCTGATCACCGGTGGTCAGGACGTGAGTCCGGCTTGCTACGGCGAGACCGCCCTGCCCCAGTGCGGCGCATTGGCTCCGATCCGGGACGCCCTGGAGACGACCCTCGTCCGGGAGGCCGCTGCCCGCGATCTGCCGACCTTTGGCATCTGCCGGGGCGTACAGATCATGAACACGGCCCTGGGCGGGACGCTCTGGCAGGATCTTCCCACGCAAGCGCCCTCGGACATCGTTCACCGTCAGGAGCGTCCCTATGACCGGCCGGTTCACCCGGTCTCCGTGATGGAGGGCACGCCTCTGGCCGATATCCTCGGCCCCGGCGTCCACCAGGTCAACTCCCTCCACCACCAGGCCATCCACCGGGTGGCGGAGCCGCTGGCCATTGCCGTCGAAGCGCCGGACGGCCTCACCGAAGCCGTCTATCTGCCGGGGAAGCGGTTTTTCCTCGGCGTCCAGTGGCATCCGGAGTTCCTTTTCTCCACGGATGTGGACAGCCGCCGGCTCTTCGGGGCCTTTACCGCCGCCCTCTGAACAAACGCGGGCCGGGAGCAATTCCGGCCCGCGTTCTGTCTTTACTTGTGAAAGAATGCCAGCAGGATGGCGCCCGGCCCCAGATGGGTGCCGACGGTGCAGCCGATGGTGCAGCGCATCGGGGCCTCCGTCTGGCCCTCCCAGAGCTCGCGGCTGTCCTCGATATACTGGTTCAGCAGGCTGTCATCCAGACCGGAGTAGCCCACACGAACCGGGCGGGAAAAGTCCACGCCGCCGTTTTTCCGGATGAGCTGGGTCAGCATATTGTTGCTCTGCTTGGAGCCGCGGGCTTTCCCGGCAGCCACAATGACGCCGTCCGCAATGGCCAGCACCGGCCGGATGGCCAGCAGGCCGCCGACCATCGCCGCCGTCTTGGAGAGGCGGCCGCCCTTGTAGAGATAGTCCAGGTTGTCTGTGGTGCCGAAAATGCAGATCTCATTCTTTTCCCGCTCCAGCGCCGCCGCGATCTCCGCGGCTGTCAGACCGCAGTCCCGCAGCTCGGCGGCCCGCAGGGCCAGGATCTGCTCGCCGATGGTGACGTTATTGCTGTCCACCACGAAGATGCGGTCCTCCAGACCTGCGGCGGCGATCTTGGCGCTCTGGGCCGTGCCTGACAGCTTCTCCGACATGGTGATGACCACCGCCGTGTCGCCCCGCTCCAGCACCTCGCCGTAGGCCGCCTCAAAGTCGAAGGGCGTGGCCTGGCAGGTCTTGGGGATCTCTCCGGTGGCCTCCAGCTTCTCATAGAAGCCCTGACGGGTCAGATTCTGACCCTCGACGTATTCGCCGTCGGAGAAGATGGTCTTTAAGGACACGATCCGCAGGCCGTACCGCTCGATATCAGCTGCCTCAAAGTCGGCCGCCGAGTCCACAATGATCTGAACGCTCATAGGCTTGTCATGCGCCTCCCTCACGGCAGATCGGCCGTCGCCGTCAGCTTGTGGTCTGCGGCGCTGAGCTTCAGGCCGTTGGTCATGTCGTTGAAGATCCGCAGGAATTTGCTGTACTTTTCCATGCTGAGCATGACCACGTCCCGGCCATCCCGTCGGGTGATGATGATGGTCTCGTCCTTCTGGGAAACCTCGTCGCAGATGTCCTTCAAATGCTGCCGGGCGTCGGAATAGGCCACCGTCCTCATGCGCATTCCCTCCATTTCTCAATTTATTGTACATTGCATTGTACAATATTTTGTCAGGAATTGCAAGCATGATTTTGCCGCCCGTCCGGTGTCATTCTGAGCGAAGCGAAGAATCCCTTCGCATCCGCTCCCTGTCCGGCGTTTTGCAAAAGAACCGGCCAGGATGGAGCATGGCGGCGGCTGACAGAACAAGTCCCACGGGAGTGATTTCCCGTGGGGCTTTGGCTCTGTTCGGTTTTACGCTTCCCAGGGAGCTGTCTGCGCAGCAGACTGAGGGGTGATGCAGAGACTCCACCTCTCCGGCCCTTCGGGCCACTTCCTCGGCACTGTTGCATCTGTCACCGGCACCGCAGCACCTCGTCACCTAAAGGGGAGGCTTTTGGCGGGTGCAGCGTGACGGCGGCTTGCGGGCAAGCCGACCTACGGGAAAACCGGCCCGCCGTGCGGCGGGCCGGTTGCCGTTTAACCTCCCTTTTTGCCGACGATCCGGGGCTTGCGCT
>CAMGPO010000197.1 GCA_946060825.1 uncultured Clostridia bacterium
CCTACGGCTTGCGTTTGCTTGCCTTTGGCGCTTTCTTGACCGTCTGCCAGCGTGTCAAAAAACTTTTTTGAAACACTGAGCGGCGTCCTGACGGACGCCGCTGTGATTTCGGTATTCAGGGGAACGTGACGCGCATGGTCAGCAGCATACGGACGGCGGCCCAAACCAGCAGAACCAGCAGCAGACCGCAGACGGCGATCATCGCCAGAGGCGGTATGCCGAACACAGCGGAAAACACCCGGTCGGCGAGGGAATCGGGCTGAATGTGTCCGATGAGCCGCGGGCCAAGGATGCAGACGGCCAGAAAGGCAAAGTAGAGCACGGCTCCGGCCTTTTTGCCGAAGCGGCCCAGAATCCCGGCGATCAGCAGGGAACAGACCGTCGGAATCAGCAGACAGGCGGTAATGGCCTGCAGCTGGAGGAACGCGGCGGGAGACAGCTCGATGGATAGCTCGGGGTAGAGCAGGCTGTGGAGGGCTTTATCCAGCAGGGACAGCAGCCATACCTCCAGCACCAGGACCGCGGAGCGGACCAGGGAGAACAGCGCCTCGGCGGCGATCTGGGGCTTCCGGGTACGGCCCATGGAGAGAGCCATCTGGTAACGGGTCAGGAAAGAAAAACCGGCAAAAATGGCCGCGCAGATCATGCCGATGATCAGAGCCAGCAGAGTGGCGATAGGGAACCAGCCGTCGGAGGGATCCCCCAGAAGGCGGAGGACGAGGAACAGGATGATCTGTCCTACCAGAAAGCCGGCCAGCGGCATGGCCAGATAGACTGGGAGGTCCTTGCTGTTCAATGCCCAGTGGGTCTTGATTGCTTGTTTCATGGAAAACGCCTCCTCAAAGACGGACTTCGTAGCGCGGCAGGGCGCGGCGCTGGAACAGCAGCTCGACGAGCAGCAGAGCTGCCAGAACGGCGCCCACAATCAGCGTGGCCCGGCCGGGCAGCGACAGGCGGAAGGAGTCCGGAAAGGACATCGTTGCCGAGGCACCAACAAAGCCGGCTGCTCCGCTGAACACCATACAGAGCACGACGGACAGCGCTCTCCCGACCTTCGGGAAAAGTAGGGCGATGCAGCCGGCGGCGCTGCCGAGCTTGGCAAAGGCCAGAATGGCGAGCAGGGCGGCGGGCAGCAGGGAAATGAGATCCCGGGGTGGGTCGCCGGGTAGAATAAGGCAGAGCAGGGCGGCAATGGCCGTACAGCCAGCAGCCAGAACGAGCTGCATCAGGTGGAGGCCCAGCCAGGTCTCTTTCCGGGTGCTGCCCAGGGAGAGGTAGAGGGGCAGGTAGCTCAGATAGGTGGTCATGGACATCAGCACGGCAAAGATTGCGGCGCAGAAGAGGATGTACATGGGCAGGCAGGACAGCGGGCCGAGCAGTTCGAAGCCCTCGCCGATGAAGCCGACGACGACAAAAATCATCGCGCAGAGGAGAGACCATCCGATCAGGCCCAGTCCGAGCTGAAACCAGGTTTTCAGTTTCATCCCATGCCCTCCTCCCCGCAGAGGGCCACAAAGAGCTGCTGCAGCGAGACCGGCTGCACCGTCACATCGCGGCTGTCCGGCAGCGTCTCGCCCTCCCGCGGCAGGACGGTCACGGTCTTGCTCCGGCCAATCTGTTCGCTGTGGTGGCACGCGAGACCCGCCGTGACCGCGTCGACGTCGGCGGCCAGACCATTGACCCGGACGGCCCGTTCCAGCAGAGCCTCTGTGTTTTCCATGCAGATCAGGGCGCCGTCTTTGAGTATAATGACCTCCTCAAAGACTGCGGCGGCCTCCTCGATGATGTGGGTGGAGATCACGAAGGTGCGGCCTGTCTCCGTGTATTCCTCCACCAAAGTTTTGTAGAAGAACTCCCGGGCGATCACGTCGAGGCCCGCCACTGGCTCGTCCAGGAAGGTGAACGCTGCCTTGCTGGCCAGGGCCACGGTGATGGTCACGGCCGAGAGCATCCCCTTGTTGACCTTGCCCATAGCCTTTTTCGGTTCGATTTTGAAGGCTTTTATCAGCCGGTCGGCCAGGTTCTGATCCCACTTGGGATAGTAGAGGGAAGCAGCTTTGAGATATTCCTTGATTTTGATGCCGGCGACGCCGCTGTTTCCTGCAATGTTCAGCTCCCGGGAGAAGCAGAGCTGGTCGAGAGCATGCCGGTTTTCCCAAACTGGTTCGCCGTCCAGGGTGACGGTCCCAGCGGTAGCCGGATTTTGGGCCGTCAGGATCGAGAGCAGAGTTGTCTTGCCCGCTCCGTTCCGTCCGATCAGGCCGTAGATTTTGCCGGATTCCAGGGTCAGGTTGACGTCCCGCAGGGCCTCCTTGTCCTTGTAGCGTTTGGTGATTCCTTTACATACGAGTTCAGACATCCTCGTCTCCTCCTGTCAGCATGGCGATCAGCTCGCCCGTTGTGATGCCGAGGCTGCTGGCTTCCACCAGCAGTTCCCGGAGCTTGACTTCCATAAATTCCTGCTTCCGGCGCAGGCGGATGGCCTCCGCCGCCCCGTCGGCCACGAACATCCCAAGCCCGCGCTTTTTGTAGAGGATTCCGCGGTCGACCAGAATACCCAGACCCTTGGCGGCGGTGGCCGGGTTGATTGTGTAGAGCCGGGCCAGCTCGTTGGTACTGGGCACTCGCTCACCCTCCAGCAGAACCCCGCGCAGAATGTCCGTCTCGATCCGGTCGCAGATCTGCAAGTAGATGGATTTTTCCTCGTTGAGAAGCTCTTTCAAAATAATCCCGCCTCCTTGCTCGTTAGTTCACTACTTGTGTAATGAACTATACAACATGGTTCTTCGGTTGTCAACTGTTTTTTCGGTTGCCGCTCAACTTTTTTTGTGTTACCATGAAAAGAAAACGGAAGTGAACCAAGTGATTCGAATTGAAATGACCATCGACGAGCTGGACTACGATAGCCTGTTCGACCGGTATCTGCCCGCCATCGCGGAAAAGCTGCGGGAGACGGGCAATCCGGTGGGAATGCTGCTTTCCAACGGGATGCCTGCCTCCATGGCAAAGGGCATCGTGGCAGGACTGCCCCAGTCCGCCAAGGACAGGCTGGCGGCGGATCTCCTGAACGCCAACGGCGAGAAGTTTTGCCAGAAGATGGAAGAGCTGGCTGCCGGAAAGGGCGTCCATGTCTGTGTCAGCGCAGTACACGCGGAGGTGAAGTGAGATGACAAAAAAAGAGCGGGTTCTGCAACGCCTGCGGGAGGCAGGAGAACAGGCCGTCTCGGGCCAGGAGCTGGCGGAGGAGCTTGGCGTCTCCCGGACGGCGGTGTGGAAGATTATCCGGGGCCTTGAGGCCGAGGGCTATCGCATCGAGGCCGGTTCCAACCGGGGCTACCGTTTGACCGGCGACAAAAACCTGCTGTCGGAGGAGGAAATCGGGATCTTGCTGCCCGGCATCGAGGTCGTCGTTCTGCCGACGGTGGATTCCACCAACAACGAGGCCAAACGCCGCATTGTGGCCGGTCTTACGGGGCCGCTGCTGGTGACGGCGGAGGAGCAGACTGCCGGCCGGGGACGGCAGGGCAAGTCCTTTTATTCGCCGAGCGGCACTGGGATCTACCTGACTCTGGTGGTCCATCCCAACGCGGCGGTGACGGACGCCGTCTCCGTCACGACCCGGGCCTCTGTGGCGGTCTGCCGGGCCATCCGGCGGCTGACCGATGCGAAACCGGAGATCAAATGGGTCAACGATCTCTACCATGGCGGCAAGAAAACCTGCGGCATTCTGGTGGAGGCAGTGTCGGACTT
>CAMGPO010000198.1 GCA_946060825.1 uncultured Clostridia bacterium
CGATGACATCGACGGTGGTGAAGTACTCCAGCTCACGGCCCAGCTTGTTGTGGTCGCGCTTGAGGGCCTCGGCCTGCTTCTGGAGGTACTCGTCCAGCTCGTCCTTCTTCGGGAAGGCGACGGCGTAGATTCTCTGGAGCATCTTGCGGTTGGAATCGCCGCGCCAGTAGGCGCCGCAGCACTGGGTCAGCTTGATGGCGTTGCCCTTGATGCGGCCGGTGGAGTCGAGGTGGGGACCGGCGCAGAGGTCGACAAACTCGCCCTGGCGGTAGAAGGAAATGACGGCGTCCTCGGGCAGATCGTTGATCAGCTCGACCTTGTAGGGCTCCTCTTTTTCCTCCATGAACTTGACGGCTTCCTCGCGGGGCAGCTCAAAGCGCTCGAGCTTCAGCTTTTCCTTGCAGATCTTGCGCATCTCGGCTTCCAGCTCGGTGAGCATCTCGGGCGTGAAGGCGAAGGGAGCGTCGAAGTCGTAGTAGAAGCCGTTGTCGATGGAGGGGCCGATGGCCAGCTTGACCTCCGGGTGCAGGCGCTTGACGGCCTGGGCAAGGACGTGGGAGCAGGTGTGCCAGTAGGTGCGGCGGTACTGCTCGTTTTCAAAGGTGTACAGATTTTCTTCGGACATGGTGCGTTTCTCCTTTCTTTTCTTTGGGGCATAGAAAAATCCCGCCCCTGAAACAGTCAGGGGTGGGATGACAAATCATTCCACGGTTCCACCCTGCTTGCAGGCAAAGCCTGCCGCTCGTTGCCGCTGTAACGGGCGAATCCCGTCTCCGCTTACTCGTTTCGGCGGAGCGGCTCGGAAGTGGTTGGGTCATGGCTTGCAGGAACGCGCTCTCAGCCTCTGCGCGTCTCTCTGGCCTGGGTTTCACGACCATTTTCTTCGTCAAAGCCTCTTTTTCTTCTACCGAGTATAGCACCGTTTTTCCGCCTTGTCAACCGGGCTTTTTTCTGCTACACTAGGGCATATCGACAGAATTACGAGGAATTGCCCATGAATTTATGTGACATTCGGGAGATCAAGGAGTTGCTGGCTCGCCACGGCTTCCGCTTTTCCAAAGCCAAGGGCCAGAACTTTCTGATTCAGGACTGGGTGCCGAAGGAGATCGTCCGCGGGGCCGGGATCGACCGGGACTGCGGCGTGCTCGAGGTCGGCCCCGGCATCGGTCCCCTGACGAAGGAGCTGTGCGCCAGCGCCGGGAAGGTCGTGGCCGTCGAGGTGGATCAGAGCCTGCGGCCCATCCTGGCCGAGACCCTGGCCGGCTGCGACAATCTCGAGATGATCTTCGGCGACGTGCTGAAACAGGACCTGCCCACCCTGGTGGCGGAACAATTCGGCGGGCTGAGGCCCGTCGCCTGCGCCAACCTGCCCTACTACATCACCTCCCCTATCCTGGCCGCCCTGCTGGAGAGCCGCTGCTTCTCCGCCGTCACGGTCATGGTGCAGAAGGAGGTGGCCCAGCGCATCTGCTCCGCCGCCGGAACGGCCGACTACAGCGCCTTCACGGTCTTCTGCCAGTATTACGCGGAGCCGAAGCTGCTCTTCGACGTGCCGCCCTCCTGTTTCCTGCCCCAGCCCAAGGTGACCTCCGCCGTCCTGCGGCTCGACCTGCGGGACGCCCCGCCCTGCGAAATCCTCGACGAAGCCCTGTTCTTCCGGGTCGTCAAGGCCTCCTTCGCCGTCCGCCGCAAGACCCTGCTCAATGGCCTCTCCATGGGCTTCCCCCAGCTTGGCAAGGCGGAGCTGGCCTCGGTGCTCGAGGAATGCGGCCTGCCCCAGAACGTCCGGGGCGAGACGCTAGGCATCTCCGGCTTCGCCGCCCTTTCCAACGCCCTCTGCGGGAGGCTGCACCGTGATTAACTTCCTCTTTCTCGACGCCGACGACACCCTGCTGGACTTCTCCTGGGCCGAGGATCAGGCCATCCACCGCACCTACCGGGAGCTTGGCGCGGAGATGACCGATGAGATGTACGCCCGCTATCACGTGGTCAACCAGGGCTACTGGCAGACCTACGAGCGGGGCGAGATCACCCGGGAGGCCCTGCTGGTGGCCCGCCACCGGCAGATGTTCGAGGAGTACGGCCTCGACTGCGACCCGGTCCAATGCGAAAATCTCTACCGGAAAAACCTCGGCATCGGCCACCACTTCATCCCTCACGCCGTCGAAATTCTGGACTATCTGAGGCCCCGCTGCCGCCTCTTTCTGGCCTCTAACGGCGTGGCTGAGACCCAGTATTCCCGCCTCGAGAGCGCCGGCATCGGCCCCTGCTTTGAGCAGATCTTCATCTCCGAGGAGGCCGGCGATTACAAGCCGAACCGGGCCTATTTTGACTACTGCTTCGCCCGTATCCCCGGTTTCCGGCCGGAGGAGGCCGCCATCGTGGGCGACAGCCTGACCTCCGACATTCTCGGCGGCATCAACGCCGGGATTCAGACCATCTGGTTCAACCCGAAACATAAGCCGGGGCGGCCCGATATCCGCCCCGACTTTGAGATTCACGATCTGCTGGAATTGAAACAGTTGATTTAGCTCCTACCCCCAATGTCATTCTGAGCGAAGCGAAGAATCTTCCGCACCTGTTTCCGAAAAGATTCTTCGTCGCTTTGCTCCTCAGAATGACATCGGAATGCAGGATTCAGAGCCGCACCGGCACCGGTGCGGCGATTTTTATGCCGTCCTCGGAGACGTCGCAGTAGACAGCCAGCACCTTGACGCCGCCCTTTGCCGCCTCCCGGAGGGCCTTTCCGAAGGCCGGGTCCTGGGCGTCGTTGGGCGTGAAATACGCCACTTTGGGAAGCTGGATGACAAAGAGCGCCCAGGCGTCATAGCCCTCCTCCACGGCTCGCAGGAGGCCCCGCAGGTGCTTCGCCCCCCGCTCCGTCGGCGCATCGGGGAACCGGGCCACGCTGTCCTGTTCGAGTGTCACGCCCTTGACCTCGACGAAGCCGGGCTTGCCGCCGCGTTCCAGGTAGAGGTCGAAGCGGGAGTCGCCGTGGGTGACCTCCCGGCGCAGCACCTCCGGCACGAAGCCGAGGCCCCCGGCGGCCACATAGTCGAAGGCCGCCCGGTTCGGCGCCTGGGAGTCGATACTGACCAGAGTCTCCCCCTTTTTCACCAGAATCAGAGAGTATTTGGTCTTGCGGCCCGGGTCGTCGTGGACCTCACAGCGGACCTCCGCCCCCGGGATCAGCAGCTCCCGGAGCCGCCCGGTGTTCTTCACATGGCAGCGCTCGACTTTTCCGCCGATGTCCACCTCGGCCACAAACCGGTTCAGCCGCCGCCGGAATGCGCCCCGCACCATTTCAGGCTTCCCCATCCCCTCACCTCTCAGCGTTTTTCCCTATGATAGCAAACCGCCGCCCCAAAATCAACGGCGTCCTGTGATTTGCCCCTGTAGGGCGGGACCCATGTGTCCCGCCGAAAAGTAGGGGCGGACGACTCTGTCCGCCCAAAACGTCCGGTTCACAGCCGCCTCCCTGTCATTCTGAGCGAAGCGAAGAATCTTTTCAAAGCCGCCTGCAAATGGAAGGGCTGAGGGATTCGTTTGCGTTTTCGGCTTTGCCGAAAACACGCCTCCCACGATGCCTGTACCGGTATTGGTAGAGGGGATGAGGGATTCGTCTGCATTTTCGCTTCGCGAAAACATACTTCCCTCGATGCCTGTGCCGGTATCGGTAGAGGGGATGAGGGATTCGTCTGCATTTTCGCTTCGCGAAAACATACTTCCC
>CAMGPO010000199.1 GCA_946060825.1 uncultured Clostridia bacterium
ATCTGCCACCGGCAGCGCAGCGCCTCGTCACCTCAAGGGGAGGCTTTTCGGGTTTCTGCGCCGTATAAAGGCCCCCTTGTGCAAAGGGGGCTGTCAGCCGTCAGGCTGACTGGGGGATTGTAACGGAACAGTGTGTGAACCGGCAGGTTACAATCCCTCCGGCCCTGCGGGCCACCTCCCTTTACACAAGGGAGGCTTTTCAATGTTTTGCACACCTCAAGGGGAGGCCTTTTGGCGCGGCCTGCATAAACGCGTCCCTGTCATTCTTCGGCACGTTGTTCCTCCGAATGACAGTTCAGCGGGTACGAATCGAGCCGGAGGGGCTACGGCAGCAGGGCGAGCACCTGGGCCTTGGGTTTTGCGCCGACGGAGCGGGCGACGGTTTCACCGCCCTGCATGACGATCAGAGTCGGGATGCTCATGACCTGGAACCGGGCGGCCAGGTCGGGCTGCTCGTCCACGTTGATCTTGCCGACCTGGATGTCAGTGCGTTCCTCCGCGATCTCGTCGACAATGGGCGAGAGCATCCGGCAGGGGCCGCACCAGGAAGCCCAGAAGTCCAGCAGCACGGGCTTGGGGTTTTCCACGACGGCCTGCTGGAAGTTTTCGCTGGTGATGGTCAGAACGGACATGAAAATGCCTCCTTCGTGTTTTTTCTAAGTATACCCCATATTTGTGAAAAATCTGTGTACGGATGCATTTTTCTTGTCCGTGGAATCGGGGTGTGGTATACTGAAGAAAAAAACGGGAGGAATCGACATGGAACTGGAACCCCTGACCGGCGTGGAACGGCGGGGCACCGACTGCCTTAAATGGGACGCCATGAAGCGGAGTTTTGGCGAGGAGGATCTGGAGGCCTTCTGGGTGGCGGACATGGACTTCCACGCCCCACTCTGCGTGCGGGAGACCCTGCGGCACTGGGCCGATACGGCCGTGTTCGGCTACTATGCCCATCCGCAGGAGTGGAAGCTGGCCTTTCTCGACTGGATGGAGCGGCGTCACGGCCTCCGGATGGAGGCGGCGTGGCTGCGCTTTGCGCCGGGCATTGTCACCGGCCTCTACTGGATGGTGTCGGCCCTCAGCGAGCCGGGCGACGCCGTGGCCGTCCTGAAGCCGGTCTACTATCCCTTCTTTGACGCCGTGCAGGACACGGGCCGGCGGCTTGTGAGCTGCGATCTCCGGAACGAGAACGGCGTTTACAGCATCGACTTCGACGCGCTGGAGGCCCTGTTCGACCGGGAGCGGCCGAAGCTTATCATCCTCTCCAGCCCCCACAACCCCGTGGGCCGCGTATTCCTGCGGGAGGAGCTGGAACGGATCAGCGCCCTATGCGACTGCTACGGCGTGACCGTCCTTTCCGACGAGATTCATCAGGACCTCGTGTTTCCGGGTCACAGGCAGGTCCCGATGCTGTCGGTGCGTCAGGCGAACACCGTGGCCTTTGCCTCGGCCTCCAAGACCTTCAATCTGGCCGGGCTGCAGAATTCCTATCTCATTCTGCCGGACCCGGCCCTGCGGGCGAAGTTTGACGCCTATGCGAGGTCCGTTCTGGCCATCCACGGCGGGGCCGAGGTGGGAGAGCTGGCGGCTGCGGCGGCCTACCGCGGCGGAGAGCCGTGGCTGGGCAGCCTGCTTCTGCAGGTGCGGGAGAACTTCGAGCTTGTCCGGGCGGTCCTGCGGGAGAAGGCCCCGAAGGCCGTGGTCACGGAGCTGGAGGGTACCTACCTGATGTGGATCGACCTGCGGGCCTACGTCCGGACGAAAGAGGCGGTCAAGGAGCTGGTGCAGACCCGCTGCCGTCTGGCCGTGGACTACGGCGACTGGTTCGGCGGGAAAGACTACGTGGGCTTCATCCGCCTGAATCTGGCCACCAGCCGGGAGAACTGCCTCCGGGCGGCGAACCGCCTGGGCGACGCCCTGGCATCGGTGAACATCGCTCGGTAGGGCGCGAAAACGCCTCCCCCTGAGGGGAGCCTTCCGGCGGTACGGCATACAAAAACCGGCCTGTGGTCGCACACAGGCCGGTTTACCGGTTTGACAGGCGCCCGGCTGAAGCGCCCGGGCTGCTCAGAGGTCGTGATCGCCGTCGAAGTCGTCACCGTCATCGACGTCGTCGCGGTTGTCGAGGCTTTCGAGGCTGCGCACCCGCTTTTTCTGCCGCTCGGCTTCGATCATCTGGGACAGCAGCTCCCGGACCTCCCGGGGCTTTTTGATGTTCCTGATGTCGAACTCCTTCAGCGTCGCGTCGCTGCTGCAGCAGTGGATGGTGCCGAGGCCCAGCAGCCGCTGGCCGAGGCTCCGGCGCAGAGAGATGTCCTTGATGCGGTAGAGGCGCACCTCGTCCTCGTTGACGCTGAGAACGCCGGTCTTGATGAACAGCCGCTCGCCATCCAGCGAGTAGACGGTGAAGGACAGCGGCAGGCCCAGGAAGGTCCGCTTCCGGTCTTTCCAGACAAGTTCCATATGATCGCTCCTTTCGGATGGTAATTACAGATCGAGGGCCGGGCCGAGGGCGGCCCGCCAGGCGTCAATCAGCCGGGCTTCCGACCAGGCGGCGTTGGCCGGGCTGGTGGAGGGCAGGGGAATCGCCGGGCGGCCAAGCGCCGGTTCGAGAAAGCGGCCGTAGAGGCGGAAGGCCGTCTGGCCGTTGCAGAAAATCGCCTGCACCTGAGCGGCAACCGGCCCCACGTCGTTGGGGACGGCATTGCGGATGCTGCTGTCGCTGGAGCCGGTGATCTCGCAGGAGGCGATCACGTCCCAGAGGGCCACGCCGTGGGCAAGCAGCATCGCCTTTTTCTCCGGGATCGTACCCGGGACTTCGCAGCCGAGGACGGCGGCGAGGACCCGCCAGAACCGGTTCCGGGGATGGTGGTAGAAGAACTGCCCCTCCCGGGATTTGACGCTGGGGAAGGAGCCGAGAATCAGAATGCGGGAACGTTCGTCCCAGACCGGCGGGATGTTGTGCTCGGCCGTCATGGTCTGCCTCCCCTCAGAATTCCCGCAGGACCAGCTCCGTCTCGCCGGGGTTCAGCCCCAGCTCGACGCGCAGAACCCGCGGATGGTGGCGGTAGGTCTCGCGGATCATGTCCCGCAGGGCTGTGCCGCCCCGGTAGCCGTGGATCAGGCGGAGGCGGTAGACGCCGCCCTTTGCCCGCTTGAGCTGGCTGTCGATGGCGATTTTCGCCTGATGGGTGTTCATGCCGTGGAGGTCCAGCTCAAGTATTCCCGCCTGCATGGGCTGCCTCCTCCAGAATATTCCGCAGCGCGGCCGCATAGGCCCGGTCCTGGGCCGCGGTGCGCTTTTTCTGTCCCTTGAGACGGCCGCCGGACCGCCGTACCTTCCCGGAGAAGGCCCGTGCTTCCAGCAGGCCGCCGATGTTCTCGTCGCTGTAGACGAAGCCGTCCTGGTGCAGGGGAATCGCCCTGCGGCTCAGACACATGGCCGCGAGGCCGTAGTCCTGGGTCACGACCAGGTCGCCGGGGGAAACAAGACTGACCAGCTTGTAGTCCACGCTGTCGGCTCCCTTGTCGCAGACGATGGTATCGGCCCCGGGCTTTTGAAAGACGTGGCTGGTGTCGCAGAGGATGGTGCAGGGAAACCCGAAGGCCCGGGCCTGCCGCACCGTCTCGTCCACGACGGGGCAGCCGTCGCCGTCGATCCAGATGTGCATGGTTCTTCAACTCCAAGGCCAGTATACAGGATTTTTCCGCC
>CAMGPO010000200.1 GCA_946060825.1 uncultured Clostridia bacterium
GGAGACCGGTGATGATAACCACCAGACCGAATACTCCGCCGAGAACAGCGCCGGCCTTCTTGCCGTAGAGGGCTGCGCCGATGATGATGGGCGCCAAGGCCAGGGTGATGGAGAAGGGGCCGAATTTGATAAAGGTGCAAAGGATGGTCAGCACGACCACGATTGCCGCGAGGATGGAGATTCCGGTCAGCGTCCTGGTGCTCGCTGCGCGGTGGGGATGGGTGGATGCGGTTGCGTTGTTCATATTCAATTACCTCCTGCTGCCGCTCCGCTCCAGGCGGATGCAGCGCAAATTACGTCCGTACTGTACCACACTTTGCACAAAAAGTAAAGAGCCGAAGCTGTCGCTTCGGCTCCAATTTTAGTCAATTTCGTCAGGTACTGGCTCATTCAGCTGTTCCAGACCGTTTTTGACGGCGTCCCATTTTTCCTTGGTGAT
The DNA here is from genome assembly GCA_946060825.1 of uncultured Clostridia bacterium. Lineage (GTDB taxonomy): Bacteria > Bacillota > Clostridia > Oscillospirales > Oscillospiraceae > RGIG3159. Next base: position 440 of record CAMGPO010000200.1, read on the forward strand.
AAGAATATCTCTGGGCTTCGAGCCCTTATGGGGGCCGACCACGCCCATCTCCTCCATCTGGTCGACGATGCGGGAGGCGCGGGAATAGCCCAACTTCAGCTTTCGCTGAAGGACGGAAACGGAGGCCTGTCCCAGCTCCAGGACGGTGTCGATGGCGTCGTAGAGCAGTTCGTCCCGGTCATCGTCCGGCTCCGGCTCAGCAGAGACGAGATTGCCGCCAGACTTACCGGTCTCAGAGGCCTTCCGATCGATGTGCTCCATGATTTCCTTGGAGTAGTCCGCCTTTCCGCTGCGCTTGACAAATTCGGCAACCCGCTGCACTTCCTCATCGGTGATAAAGCAGCCCTGCACCCGCTTGGCCTTGCCCTCGCCCAGAGGGGCGTAGAGCATATCGCCGCGGCCGACCAGCTTCTCCGCGCCGCTGGTGTCCAGGATGATGCGCGACTCCATGGCGGAAGCCACGGCAAAGGCGATCCGCGAGGGGATGTTGGCCTTCATCAGGCCGGTAATGACGTTGGCAGAGGGTCGCTGGGTGGCGATAACCAGGTGGACGCCCGCGGCGCGGCCCATCTGGGCCACCCGGCAGATGGACTCCTCCACCTCCTTGGCAGCGACGAGCATCAGGTCGGCCAGCTCGTCGATAACCACGACGATCTGAGGCAGCTTTTTCCGCTCGGGATTACCCTCGATGACCCGGTTGTAGCTGGCAATATCTCGTGCGCCGGACTCGGACATGATACTGTAGCGCCGCATCATCTCGGCCACCGCCCACTGAAGAGAACCGGCAGCCTTTTTCGGATCCGTGACCACGGGAATCAGCAGATGGGGAATGCCATTGTAGACGCCCAGCTCGACCATCTTCGGGTCAATCATGATGAGGCGCACCTCGTCCGGGCTGGCCTTGTAGAGCAGGGAGATGATCAGGCTGTTCATGCAGACCGACTTGCCGGAGCCGGTGGTGCCGGCGATCAGCAAGTGGGGCAGCTTGGCGATATTGCCAATGATGCGGTTGCCGCCGATGTCCTTTCCGACGGCAAAGGAGATCTTCGATTTGCTGGAGGCGAACTCCCGGGAATCGATGACCTCGCGGGCATAGACCGTGCTGACAGCCCGGTTCGGCACCTCAATGCCGACGACGGAGATTTTCTCCGGGATGGCAGAAATCCGGACGCCGGTGGCGCCCAGAGCCAGGGCAATATCCTCCGACAGGCTGGTGATCTTGGAGAGCTTGACGCCCCGGTTGAGCTGCAGCTCATAGCGCGTGACTGTTGGGCCCCGCGTGACGTTGACAATGTTCGGCTGGACGCCGAAGCTCCGCAAGGTGTCGCTGAGCCGCTCGGAATTGAGACGCATTTCCTCCGTGGCGTCGATGGTGCCGCCGGTGGCCGGGTTCAGCAGCTCGACGGGCGGATAAATGTAGGCCGGGGGCTCGTCCGGCATCTCGACAGAGGCCGGAAGGTCGGAAGTCTCCGCCCCATCATCCTCTTCCTCCAGCGCTTCTGGTTCTTCCTCAGAGAATTCCTCGGTCACTTCCTCCGGCTCCTCCTCCAAAGGCTCCGGGTCGGACGGCTCGTGGCCACAGTAATCCTCCGGGTGGAATTCCGGCATCTCCGCCGGAATCTCCTCCAGCTCAGACACATCCACCGGTCCGGGCACCGAAATCGGTTCCGTCTCCCGCACCGGTTCCTCCGCGGCATTTTCCGGCTCCTTCCGCGCCAGACGCTTGTTCTTTTCGATCAAGTCGGTAATCAGCGGCAGGGGCATGACGTCCTCCCGCCGCTCCGGCAGCTCGTCGATGGTCATCTGGCGGGACTCCGTCTCCTGCCGCTTGCGGTCGAGCAGGAACTGGCCCGGTGTCTCTTCCTGCTCTGGAAGCGCCTGTGTTGCCTTCGTCTCTTGGACGGCGAGGGGCGGATCGTCCACCGGCAGATCAACGTCGAAGTCCGTCCGGGGCTTTTTCCGTTCCTCCGCCCGGGCCATCTGGGTCTCGGCGATGTGGTTGACAATCCGCTCCGCCATATCCACTTCTTCTTTTGGTTCCCTTTCCGGCCGGGGCCGGTTGCGGATTGCCAGAATCAGAGACTTGGGCGTCATGCGCAGCGGCGCCATCAGGCAGCCGCCAAAGGCCAGAATCAGAAGCAGCACCGCGCCGACGGCACTGAAGCAGGACTTCAGCACTGCGCCCAGCAGACCGGACAGGACGCCTCCTGCGGGGCCTTTGACGCCGGTCTGATACATCTGCGCCAGAACAGCGAAGCTCCATTTGGCCGGCATCTCACCGGCAAACACATGGACAATTGCTCCCAGGACCACGGCCAGGGCCGCCGTCAGCAGGCAGCGGGCGGCCACCGGCCGCTCGCCGCCGCGAAACAGCAAAACCGCAATACAGACATAGATGGCCGGCATGACATAGAATCCGGCGCCGAGCATGCCCTTCTGGAAATCGCAAAGTCCCCGGAGGATCACCGCGTTTACGGGGAACCAGCCCAGCAGCGAAAACACGGCCAGCAACAGCAGTACCGAGGCGATGATTTCCCTGTGAATAGACTGCGGCTTTTCTGGAGTTTTGGCTTTTGTTCTTTTTTTGGCTCCGCTGGTCTTGGCGGCGGGCTTTTTCTTCTTGTTAGCAGCCATGAAACGCTCCTTACTTGATGAGTGAGAGGATCACAGTGACGGCGCCGACGCCCCAGCAGTAATAGGCAAAGCCGCCGAGTCCCTTTCGCTCCGCCAGCTGCTTGAGAAAGCGGATTGAGAGGTAGCCGGAGATCATTGCGGCAGCGACGCCCGCCATGTATTTGGGAAACAGCACCCAGTCAATGCCCGTGGAAATGGCGTCGATCAGCTGGAGCAGATTGGCACCCAGCACAGCCGGGATGGAGAGGAAGAAGGAAAACTTCACCGCGAAGCTCCGCTCAAAGCCACAGCAGAGGCCGCAGGAGATGGTGGTGCCGGAGCGGCTCAGGCCCGGAACCGTCGCCAGGGCCTGGCTGACACCGACCAGCAGGGCGTCTCCGATGGTGGCATTGCGGGCCGTCTTATGGCCCCGGTTCAGGCGGCTGCTGAAAAAGAGAATCAGGCCCGTGACCAGCAGAGCGCAGCCAATGAACAGAGTGTTGTCATAGAGGACTTCGATTTTGTCCTTGATGGGCAGGATCAGAAACAGGGGCAGCGTGCCGAGGACGATCAGGAGGATCATCCGCCGGTTGCTGAGTCCCGCCGCCTTACCCATGGGAGATTTCTCCCGCTTGATCATGGATATGAATTCCAGGA
>CAMGPO010000201.1 GCA_946060825.1 uncultured Clostridia bacterium
CCCGATGAATTTTTCCCGCGACGAAGCCTGCGGCCAGCTCGGCGGCGGAGAGCGGCTCCGGCCTGTCCAGCAGTCCGGCGGCGAAGGCCAACACCCCGAGGACCTGCTCCGGTTTGCACCGCCGGCGCAGGAGGCCCAGGTCGAGGTCCCGGTCCCGCTTGCTCAGCCGCCGCCCGTCGGGGGACAGCAGCAGCGGCACATGGACATACTGCGGTGTAGGCAGTCCCAGCCGCTCCTGCAGGTAGATCTGCCGGGGCGTGGAGGACAGGAGATCCCGGCCCCGCACCACCTGGGTCACGCCCATGGCCGCGTCGTCCACGACGACGGCCAACTGGTAGGCGTAGACGCCGTCGGACCGGCGGACGATGAAGTCGCCGCACGCCGAGGCGAGGTTTTCCTCATAATGGCCCTGGAGGCCGTCCCGGAAGCTGAAAATCCGGTCCGGCACGCGGACGCGCCAGGCGGGTTTTCTCGTCTGGGCCGCCCGCTCCGCCGCGGTCAGGCTCCGGCAGGTGCCGGCGTAGACCGGCGTACCGTCGGAGGCGTGGGGCGCCGAGGCCGCGTGGAGGGCGGCCCGGGAGCAGTAGCAGGGGTAGATCAGGCCCTGATCCTCCAGCCGCGCAAAGGCCTCGGCGTAGACCGCGCTGCGGCGGGACTGGGGCTCTCCCTCCCGGTCCCAGTCGAGACCGAGCCAGCGGAGATCGTCCCGGAGCTGGGCGGCATATTCCGGGCGGCAGCGGTCCGGGTCCAGGTCCTCGATGCGCAGCAGAAGCTCCCCGCCGGCGCTCCGGGCATAGAGCCAGGCCAGCAGGGCCGCGAACACATTCCCCAGGTGCATCCGCCCCGAGGGGCTGGGGGCAAACCGTCCGACCACCATGGCGCTCACCGCCGCCGGTAGCCGGTGTGGAAGTCCACCTGATTCCGCAGGGACCAGCCGTTCCGGTAACGCCGCAGGTTGTCGCAGCAGATGGCGGTGATCTTCCGCTCCGTCTCCTCCGCGGCAAAGCTGACGCCCGCCACATGGGGCGTGAGCACCACATTGCGCATCCGCCGCAGGGGGTGGTTTTTGGGCAGTGGCTCCGGGTCCGTCACGTCGAGGACGGCTCCGTAGAGATGGCCCTCGGCCAGGACGGCGGTGAGGTCGTCGCTGACGACCAGACTGCCCCGGCCCACGTTGACTAAGATCGCGTCGGATTTCAGGCGCAGCAGCCGCGCCCGGTCGAAGTAGCCCCGGGTCGCCGCCGTGTCCGGCAGGCAGCAGACCACCACATCGGCCAGGGGCAGAACGCTCTCCGCCTCGGCCAGGGTCCGCACCTCGTCAAAGTCCGGCGTCAGGGGCCGCCGCTCCCGACACACGCCCACGACGGTCATGCCGAAGGCCTTGAGCCGCCGGGCCACCTGGGTGCCGATGTCGCCGGTACCGAGGATCAAGGCCGTGCCGCCGAAGAGCAGCTTTTCCGGGGCCGCCATGCGGTGGACGCCCCGCTGCTGGTAGCTGCGGTAGGCCGGCAGATGGCGGCAGAGAGTCAGAAGGCCGGCGAGGACGTGTTCGGAGATGGTCACGCCAAAGGCGCCGGTGGCGCTGGTCAGCGTCACACCGGCGGGGAAGGCGGGATCCTTTGTGTAGCGGTCGGCGCCCGACCAGGTGATCTGGAGCCATTTGAGCCGGGGCGCCAGCTCCAGCTCCTCACAGCTCGGTTCACCGATGATGACCTCGGCGGTGCGGAAGGCGGCGTAGCGCAGCATCGGTTCGCTGTCCGGCGACAGCACGTCCACCTGGAAGTCCGGCCCGGCGGCCTCGCGAAGCTTCAGAATGGAGGCAGGGGAAAAGTCCGCCATGATCAGCAGCTCTCTCATACTTCCTCCTCCGGCAGGTCCACAAAGACCGGCGTATGGCTGACGGCGGGCAGAAACCGCTCCAAAATATCCGCAGTCCGGATTTTCAGGGAGGATGTATTTTTGCAGGGGTGGCAGCCCAGGTATTCCTGCGCCGTCACCGGCCGGTCGATGACGAGCTGGACGGCGTTGTCCCGGTCGTTCATCAGGGCCAGCACCGTGGCGGAGCCGGGGGTGACGCCCAGAAGCCGCTCCATGTCCTCCGGGGCGGCGAAGCTGAGCCGGGCGCAGCCGAGCTGGGCGGAGAGATACTTGGTCTTGAAGACCTTCTCGCCGCCGATCAGCAGGAGGTAAAACTGCGTCTTCTGCCGGTTGCAGAGGAAGAGGTTTTTGCAGATCTTCTCGCCGAGCACCTGCTCGACGGCCTCGCAGGCCTCGATGGTGTCGGCGTGGTCATGGTCGACGCGGAAATAGGCGATGCCGAGGCGGTCAAGCAGGTCATAGCAGCGCTGCTCCTTCGGCAGGCGCGAAGCGCAGTCGGCCGGGCGGCCGGAATAGCGGGTGGGATCGATGTACATGGAAAAAATCAGCCGTTGCGGATGAACAGATCCGCGGCCTCGACTCCTTTCTCGTAGGGATTCAGATATTGATTGACGATATCCGCGACGCCCGCGGCGTCCAGCACGTAATACGAGCCGCTGGAAAAATTCGCGGCGTAGCCGGGGAGCGTGGCGGAGCGGATGTCGCTGCGGCTGCAGAGCAGGAAGCTCTCGGCCAGCCAGAGGAGATTGCGGGTGGAAAGATCGGTATTGGTATGGTCGGCGATGAGCTTCACGGCCTGCGGCAGGTGGATGGCGCCCTTCGGCGAGACCCACTGGCGGATGGCGGCGGAGACGAGCGCGCGCTGCACCTCGATGCGGCCGAGGTCGGCCGTGGCGTAGCCGGAGCGGAAGCGCGCGACCTGCATGGCCTGTTCGCCGTTCAGGTGCTGCTTGCCGGCCTGCAGATCGATGCTGAGGTTCTGCGTGGGGTCGGAGTAGTGCATGTCGACCGGGACATCGAAGGTGACGCCGCCCATGAGGTCGACCAGCTGCCGGAAGATGCTGAGGTCGACGACGATATAGCCGTCCGGCGTGAAGCCGATGATCTCGGACACGCGCAGCAGCAGCTCCTGCATCCCCTGCTCCCCGCCCCCGGCCCAGCCGTAGGCAGAGTTGATCTTCGGGACGGAATATTCGCAGTAGATGAGCGTATCGCGCGGGATGGAGACGAGGCTGATGGTCTTTTCCGTCCGGTCGACGTTCACGAGCATCATGGAGTCGGTGCGGTAGCCGCCCTCGTCGGTACCGGCGACGAGGATGGTGGAGGTGCCGGGCTTGCGGGCGGACAGGGCGTTCTCCGCCTCCGGCTGGCTGGCGATGAGGAAGTGGAACGCCGCGGTCAGGATCGCCAGCAGAAGCACCAGCACGGCGAGGATGCGCAGGCCGGTATGGCGCTTGGGCTTCTCCTGCTTTTTGCGGCCCCGGCCCGCAGGGGCGGCGAGCGCTTCCTCCTGCTCCTGCCGGGCCTGCTGTTCTTCGGCGCTCAGGCCCTGGGAATAGAGCCATTCGGCGTATTCCGCGGCGTTTTTGCGGGGTTTTTCGTGTTTTTTGCCGGTGCGGGCCTGCCGGACGCGGGAGGTATCGTCGCGGCTGAGCGCCTGCTGGCGCTCGGCGCGGGCGAGGCGTTCCTGCTCGCGGACGCGCTCGTATTCGGCGCGGCGGGCACGCTGGTAGGCGGGCTTGGACTGCTCGTAGCAGGTCAGCGGGGTCTTGGACTGGCCGGGCTCTTCCGGGCCGTAGAATTTGCCGTAGTCGATCTG